>CALMTA010000066.1 GCA_937872505.1 uncultured Neisseriaceae bacterium
AATCACCTATGCGAATATCTTTGCGTTTAACTTCATCTTGATTGTGAAGGGTAGCATTACTAACCATCACACCACCCACAAAAACTGGTTTAATTTTAGCAATTGGAGTTAAAGCTCCAGTTCTACCTATTTGAACTACTATATCTAAAATTTGTGATTCAATTTCTTCAGCTGGGAATTTATGAGCAATGGAAAAACGCGGGGCTCTTGATACATATCCTAATTGTTCTTGATAGCTAATTTTATTTATTTTATAAACAACGCCATCAATACCAAAAGGTAAATCATTTCTTTTTTGTAAAATTGATTCATAATATTTTATTAATCCAGGAACACTTTCAATTAATTGGCAATAATCACTAATATCAAAATTTAATTCTTTTAAATATTGTAATTGTTCATAAAATGTTTTAAATTCAATATTATTACTATTTCTTGCAATTGAATAAGCAAAAAAATGTAATGGGCGTTTAGCAGTAATAGAGCTATTTAATTGTCGCAAGCTTCCTGCAGCTAAATTTCGTGGATTAGCAAACTGTTTACCTTCAATTTCATTCTGCCATGTATTTAGTTTAATAAAATCTTCCTTGAAAATAAGAATTTCGCCTCTTACTTCTAATAATGCTGGTGGATTTTTTATAGATAAAATTTTAGGGATGTTTTTAACAGTTTTTATATTTTGTGTTATATTTTCTCCAGTAAATCCATCACCACGAGTCAAAGATTTTGTTAAAATTCCATTTTC
Source organism: uncultured Neisseriaceae bacterium (assembly GCA_937872505.1). GTDB lineage: Bacteria > Pseudomonadota > Gammaproteobacteria > Burkholderiales > UBA11063 > Aquella. The sequence goes on from CALMTA010000066.1 coordinate 746, forward strand.
ATATAATAAGCTAATAGCAACTCCATCATATTTAGGGCTAGCTACATAATCTAAATGGGGAAGATTTAAACTCTCACATAGTCTTTTATTAAATTGAATCAATTCCTTATATTTTAACTCTTCATTAGTTTCATTCATATCTGAAAAGATATTATTAAGTGATAGCATTGAAATAATATGGGGTTCTTGAATAAATTCAGGCAGTACTTGCCCGCCAACTATATTAGTTGGTGAATCTTTTCTTTTAAAATTAGGGTATTTTTCTTCAAGAATTTGTAGTTGACGGAATAATTGATCATATTCCTCATCACTAATTAGTGACTCGTTTTTATTATGATATGAATCATTATACTTAATTAGATTATTAGTTAGACTATCAATCTGCTCTTTAATAAGACTACTATCACTAGTAGCTTTTAAGTCTTCAAATAAATCTAAATTATTTTTTGTTTGCATTTAATTTATGATTAATAAGCAGATTATATATTTGATCTTTTAAAATAGCCCGTTCTTTTTTTAAAATTTCTAATGAATTATCGTCTAATATTTCTAAATTATTTTCAATAGAATAAATTTTATCATCAATTTTTTTATATTGAGCTAATAAGTGCATAAAATGATGATCATGAGTTTTTAAATAATGAAGAGAATCTTTTAGTTCGGGAAAACTTTCAGCTATAGTAAGGCGAGGAGTATTCATGCATTGTACCTTTTAATAAAATTATTTGCAGATGATATTTTATCACATACTTTTATAATAGCTAACTATACAATTTAAAATTTATTATTCAGGACGCATATGTGGAAAAAATATAACATCACGAATTGATGCAGCATTAGTAAATAGCATCGTTAGGCGGTCTATTCCTATCCCACAACCACCGGTTGGAGGCATTCCGTATTCTAGAGCACGAATATAGTCTGCGTCATAATGCATAGCTTCCTTATTACCCGCATTTTTTTCTGCAACTTGTTTTTTAAATCTTTCTGCTTGTTCTTCTGGGTCATTAAGTTCAGAATAACCATTTGCTAATTCTCTACCTACTACAAATAGTTCAAATCTTTCAGTAATTTCAGGGTTAGTATCAGATTGGCGGGCAAGGGGAGAAGCATCTATTGGGTAATCTAAAATAAATGTAGGTTGCCATAGTTTTTCGCCATTGGCGCCAGTCTTGGGAGGAATATA
>CALMTA010000067.1 GCA_937872505.1 uncultured Neisseriaceae bacterium
AATCTGGGTCTTGTACTTTTCCCATACCTGGCATTTTTGCTGATATTGTAGATGAAAATGGCAAAGAAGTTAAAAATAATAAGGGTGGTTATCTAGTTATAAAAAAACCTTTTCCTATGCAGCTACGTAATATTTGGAATAATCCAAATCGTTATCTTGAAGCTTATTACCCTAAAAATATTATGGAGGGTAAGTATTATGTGGCAGGAGACTATGCTTGTAAAGATAAAGAAGGCTATTTTTGGATTTTAGGTAGAACTGATGATATTATTAAAGTTTCAGGGCATAGATTAAGTACTATGGAAATTGAATCTTCGTTAAATTCACATCCTAAAATTGCAGAATCGGCAGTAGTCGGTAAGCCAGATGAAATAAAAGGAGAATCAATTTGTGCTTTTGTTGTTTGCAAAGGTGCTACAATTTCAAATAAAGAAGACTCTATAAATTTAACAAAAGAATTGCAAGAATGGGTTAAACAAAAAATAGGTCCAATTGCTAAACCTGATGAAATTCGATTTACAGATAATTTGCCTAAAACACGCTCGGGTAAAATTATGCGCCGCTTATTACGAAGTATTGCAAAAAATGAAAATATTACAGGAGATACTTCAACTTTAGAAAATCCTAATATACTAGAAAATCTTAAAAAATAAATTTTTAAAAAGTTAATATCATGATTTTTACCAAAGCATATCAGCTTTTACAACAACACTACCAAATAATAAAACATACCTCTTTATTAAATTTATTTAATGATGATACAAACCGTTTTGAAAAATTTAATCTTAAATTAAATGATTTAGTTTTTGATTTTTCTAAAAATAATATTACAGAAGAAACTCTAAGTATTCTTGTTGAATTAGCAAATGAATGCAAGTTATTAGAACAAGTTGAAGCAATGTTTCAAGGAAAAAAAATTAATAATACAGAAAATCGAGCTGTGTTGCATATTGCATTAAGAGATAAAAATAGAGAAGTTTATGTTGATAATATAAATATTTCTAAGGATATTAATATCGTTTTAGAAAAGATGAAAAATTTTTCTCAAAAAGTACATAATAACCAACACTTAGGTTATACTAAAAAACCAATTACAGATATAGTTAATATTGGGATTGGTGGCTCGGATTTAGGTCCAGCTTTAGTTTGTCAAGCATTAAAACCTTATCGAAAAAATAATTTAAATATTTATTTTGTTTCAAGTGTAGATGGATATCAAATTTATGATATTTTATCTGAACTTAATCCTGAAACTACATTATTTATTATCGCTTCAAAAACTTTTACAACCCAAGAAACAATGATTAATGCAAATACTGCAAGAAAATGGTTTTTAAATCAAGCCAAAGATATAAAAAACATAAAATATCATTTTGTAGCTGCATCTACTAACGACCAAGCAGTTGAAGAGTTTGGCATAGATAGAGAAAATATTTTTCACTTTTGGGATTTTGTTGGAGGAAGATATAGTTTATTTTCAGCAATTGGTTTATCTATTATTCTTTATATTGGTTTTGAAAAATTTCAAGAAATGCAAAATGGCGCATATGATATGGATATGCATTTTTGGCAAACTAAAGATTTTAAAAAAAATTTACCAGTTGTTATGGCTTTAATAAGTATTTGGTATAATAACTTTTTTAATTATTCTACTCAAGTTATTTCGCCATACAATACTAGATTAGCAAAATTTCCAGCATATATTCAACAATTAGAAATGGAAAGTAATGGTAAGTCTGTAGATAAAGAGGGGAACTTATTGCCTTATAAAACAGCTCCGGTAATTTGGGGCGATAGCGGTATTAATGCTCAACATGCTTACTATCAATTATTGCACCAAGGAACTAATATTTTTCCTATGGATATTATTATTTCTTTATCAGATAAATTTAGTGATAAAAAACATAATGATGCACTAATTGCTAATGCTTTTGCTCAATCAGAAGCTTTTTTAGCAGGCAAAACTTTTGAAGCAGCATTATTAGAACTAATAGCTAATGGCATTGACGAAGAAAAAGCTAAATTTTTAGCTAAACATAAAACTTTTAGTGGTAATCGACCCACAAACATGATAATTATGCCTGAAATATCTCCATATTACTTAGGAATGTTAATTGCTTTATATGAACATAAAACCTATACTGAAGGCACAATTTGGAATATTAATTCATTTGATCAAATGGGAGTAGAATTAGGAAAGCAATTAACAAAAACTATTTTATATGATATTGCTACAAAAACCATATCTGTTCATGATGATTCAACAACTAATCTTATTAAACTTTATATAAATAAAGACTTGTAACTCTAAAAAATGAAAATTCTAGATAGGTATATTAGGGTTGCGAGAGAATCTTGGATTTAGGAATATGTGGCATAATTACAGCTAATTAATAATTATGGTGATTAGTATTTTTACTTTATTAACAGTGTAATAACTGGCATTGTCTACATGGTTCATTAAACAGTGACAGCCCTAATGATAAAACTTAGTACCTTACACTTTATAAAACGATTGGCTGCAACATATTGTAAAATATGGTTTTTTGGACAACTCTGATGAACAAAAAACTGCAGCCAATATTCTTCAAATAATCCACCCATTTGTAATAGGAATTAGAAAAGATAAATCTTTGCTAATTGCATGGGTAGTTTTTCAACTTATTTCTCTTGCCAAAGTAGGCCTTATATCATATTGCAATTAAGTTAAATAGTAACGTTAAATTAATAAGTAATGAGCAACGTCTCAAAAGATTATTAGATAAATTATCTATTACTAAAGAGATGTTTGCTAAAGCCATATTTAAGCTCTTCAGTTTTAAAGATATTGAATTAATCATGGATAGAACTAATTGGAAATTTGGTAAAACATCTATTAATTTTTTAGTGTTATCTGTAAATTGGAAAAACTTAGCAATTCCAATATATTGGATTATGTTAGATAACAAAGGGGGTAATTCTAATTCTGATTAACGCATTCAGCTCATCCAATGGTTTATTGAAACATTTGATAATAAAATCACTAACCTTTATGCTGATAGAGAGTTTGCTTCGGTAAAGTTTATTAAATGGTTATTGAGCAATAAGATAAATTTCCCCTTTAGAACTAAATCTTCTATTAAAGCATCTGATGGAGAAAGCAAAGTGTCTTTATCTAAAATATTTCACAACTTAAATCGCAAATTGTAAAATAAGGTGAGACAAAAAATAAGAAAATTAAAATGCCTGACGGTACAATAGTTCAACGTCCAGAATTCTCTACCTTTAAATATGGCTTCTACTTGTTAAAGAACTTAATTGATAATTATATTTATTATAATGATCTAATTCTTATAAAACAAATAACTCATTTATTTAATGATATCAGTTCTCCCAATTTGCTTGAGAGAACCAGATTATATCAGATTATAAAGATGTTTTGACAAAAATGAAAGGTAGTGAGCTTATTGACTTTTAAATTTCAAAAACTAAATTATAGTGTAGCAAATTTCGTAAAATGATTTGAATTAGTACAATTCATAGACATGGTTTCACTTTTTTCTAGCATTTTCATCAGCTTTGGCATAAAATTGAGCCATAATTTGTACTAATCTAGATTTGATCTATGAATTTTTTATGTATTTTACCTCTTTTCATATCAAATGTCAGATTAAATCTAGATTAGTACAGTTAATCTGCATCTTTAAACTTAGCTTTATAAACTCTACCATTTGTATAAGTTATCTTGCCTTGACCATTTTTTTTATTATCTTTAAACCCACCCTCATAAACATTACCATCTGCATAAGTCAGTTTGCCTTTACCATTAAATAAATCATTTTTAAACTCACCTTCATAAACATCACCTTTTGCAGTAGTTAGTTTGC
>CALMTA010000068.1 GCA_937872505.1 uncultured Neisseriaceae bacterium
TTCATTTAGTTTTTATGCTTATAAATATGTAGGAAATTATGCGGGATTTATTTCGGGGTGGAATTATTGGTTTAATTATATTATAGTTAGCATGATAGAACTAACTGCAATTGCAATGTTTCTCGATTATTGGTTCCCTAATATTAGTCATTGGGTAGCTGTATTAATATTTTTTTTAGTTTTTGTTGCAATAAATCTATCCGCAGTAAAATTATTTGGAGAATTTGAATTTTGGTTTGCCGGTATTAAAGTTTTAACAATTTTAGCTTTAATCATTTTTGGTTTATATTTAATTTTCTTTGATAATTCTATTAGAAACAGTAGTACCACAAATATTAAAAACTTGTGGCAATTAGGTGGTTTTTTTGCTAATGGGATTCATGGATTTTTATTTTCCTTCATTATGGTAATATTTTCCTTTGGCGGCACGGAATTAATTGGCATTGTTGCTGGAGAAGCTAAAAACCCTATAAAAATAATTCCAATTGCTATAAATGGTATAATTGTTAGAATATTAATTTTTTATATTGCAACCTTAACAATAATTATGTGTTTATACCCATGGAACCAAATAAGCAATTCTATAAGCCCGTTTGTAGATGTATTTCAAAAAATTGGCATCCCTAAAGCAGCATCTTTAATGAATTTTGTAGCAATTACTGCAGCTTTATCATCATTTAATACAGGTATTTATGGAACTGCAAGAATGGCATTTAATTTAGGAATGCAAAAAAATGCACCTTCTTATTTAACTAAAATTAATAAACTAGGTGTGCCTTATAATGCTATCTTTTTTTCTTCAATATTTATATTAGTAACAGTTATTTTAAATTATTTATATCCAAAACAGCTTTTTGGTATACTAGTTGCTATTGCCGTTGTTAGCGCAATTATTAATTGGGTAATTATTTTACTAACCCACATTTGTTTTAGATATAAAACTGATAAAACTAAATTATTATATAAACTACCTTTTTATCCATTTACCTCAATAATTGCAATTACTTTCTTCTTAGGAATTATTATAATTATGTCTCAAATGGAATCAAGAAAATTAGCAATTTATATTTCACCAATATGGCTTGTTATTCTCTCTATTTTTTATTTTATTAAATTAAAAACTTCTAAAAATATGGAAAATATTATTGATAAATCTTCTTTAGGATCAGTAAAAAAATGACAGATAATACATTAAAACATAAATTAAAAAACCGCCATCTACAAATGATTGCCCTTGGTGCTGCTGTTGGCACAGGATTATTCTTTGGTTCTGCTAAATCAATTCATTTAACAGGACCTTCAATTATACTATCTTATATTTTAGGAGGTATTATAATTTACATCATTATGCGAGCACTTGGAGAAATGACAGTTGATAATCCAAATTCAGGAGCTTTTAGTGAATATGCAAGCAAATATATAGGACCATACGCTGGATTTATTTCTGGATGGAGTGCTTGGTTTGAATATACTGTAGTTTGTATGGTTGAATTAACTGCAGTTACAATATTTTTTGATTATTGGATTCCCTCTACCTCTCACTGGTTATTATGTTTAGGCATATTAATTTTTTTTACTGGCATAAATTTATTAAGTGTAAAAATGTTTGGAGAATTTGAATTTTGGTTTGCTGGAATTAAAATACTTGCCATTATACTAATGATTGTTTTTAGTGCCTATTTAATTTTCTTTAAAAATGGGCTTAATCCAGAAATTAAGCAATATAGTGAAATAAGTTTATTATTTGCAGGTGGATTAAAAGGTTTCCTTATGTCATTAGTTATAGTTATATTTTCCTATGGAGGTACAGAATTTGTAAGCATTGCTGCAGCTGAAGCAGAAAATCCAAAAAAGAATATACCAAAAGCTATTAACGGTGTGATCTATAGAATTATATTATTTTATGTTTTAACAATGCTTGTAATTATATTATTATACCCTTATCAAAAATTAGCAACAAATATTAGTCCATTTGTTGATGTGTATACTAAAATTGGTATAAATTTAGCTGCCTCTATAATGAATATAGTAGCAATAACCGTTGCTCTATCAGCATTTAATAGTTTATTGTACAGTGGCTCTCGCATTTTATTTAATATGTCAGTTAGGGGCTATGCTCCACAATTTTTATCTAGAGTAACTAAAAAAAACCATATTCCAAAAAATTCAATATTAATTACTAGCTTTATAATTTTAATCGGCGTTTTTATTAATTATCTTTATCCATCAAATGCAATTATGTACTTATTAACAATTGCTACCAGTGCTATATTAATTATGTGGTTTATTATTCTTTTAACTCAATTTTATTTTCGTAAATATAGAGCTCATGATATCGCAAAAATTGATTACAAATCATTATTTTTTCCATATTCAAATTTATTTGCTATGGCTATGCTCTTGTTAGTTGCAGGAATAATGATGTCTATGGATGATATGAAGCTGTGTGTATATGTAGCACCTTTATGGGTTTTTATTCTATCTATTTTTTACTTTTTCACTAAAAAGAAAAATTCTATCTAACTTTTTATTTTTTTAACGATAGTGGGAATAAACATTAAGAATGACATAAAAAATAAAGGTAATAAAATTTTAACATTCATAATTGAATGAATCGTTAATTGCTGATTTTGGTTGACAACATCTCTAATTCCGTCGCCAATTATTACATAAATTATTGATGCAGGGATTATACCTATAACTGTTGAGAATAAAAAAACTTTTAAACTTACATTTAATAATGCTGTAACTATATTTAATACCCAAAATGGAATAATTGGAATTAATCTTAATCCAATTAAATTAAGAACTACCCTAGATTTATTCTCAGATTGAACTAAATTTTTAAATTTATTAAATTTATGAGCAAATACTTCTTTAAAAATATATTTAATTAATAAAAAATTTATAACCGCACCCACAGAATAGCTAAATACAACTAATAACGTTCCCCAAAAATATCCAAATAAAAACCCAGCTATTAAATCAAATAAAATTGTTCCTGGAATACAACATGCAATTAAAACTATGTAAGCAATAATATAACCTAACACGAATTTTTCAATATTTGCCTGCTGAAACATAATAATTTGATCACGATATTTATTAAAACCTTCAATACTTAAATATTCTTTAACATGAAAATACTTAGCTATAAAAACTAAACTAGCAATAATAAGGATTAATATACATGTTTTTATGATAATTTTTTTCAAAGCATATGCTCCCATAGATTTAATGATAAATAATCTAAAGTTAAAAATTAACCCTCATTATAAAGCAAAAATTTTTTATTTCTTCATATTTTAACGATATTGTAATACATCTATCTATAGATGAAAAAATATTTTTAATATCATTAGATAGAACTATAAACATATAATTTCAGTAACACATTTGTTACTTTTAATTTTAATATAAAGCCCATATAATCCTCCCTGTATTTACAGCAAAGGAAATTTTATGACATATGTAATTAAAGCTGAAAGAAACCAAATAATTAGATCTATAATTAATAAAGCTTCTACTTATGATGATTTAAAAGGATTAGAAAAACTTCTAGGTCTACATACTGACTCTAAAAACTTTTTTAATGATTTTTTAAAATTAATGAATAAAAAAAAACCTGATGGAACTAAGTTATACCCTATTATAGAAAAACTCTGTAGTCAAAAGTATAAAATTTGGGATAAGATATCAAAATCAACAGAAAAAACTACAGAAAGGTATCGGATAATTATTAAACAGTTACAATCAGGAAAAGATATTTATAAAGAAAGCTATTTTAGTAATAATACAAATCTAAAATTATCAATCTGTGAAAAAATTGAACAATCTATTTTAAAAAAAATTAACTCTTCTAAAAGCTCTGTAAATACTTTTATATTAAAAGAAATAGAACAATTACAAATTTTTAATAGTAATATGGATTACAAGTTTAGCTTTTATAACTTAAATGATGAAATTTTAAATATCTTAAAAAACTATATACTTCAAAAACCATATTTGATTTGCTTAATATTTAAGAATATAGATACTCCGGAAATACAAGAAATTAAATTTCATAATAAATCAATATCTGAAATAAAATCAGAATTTTTACAAAAAATAAAACTCCCTCCTGCTACCTCTATCTGGCAAAATGATTTTTTTAACCCTTTAATAGTTGCAACTATTAATAATACTGCAGCTAATAAAATTCAAGCTCATTTTAAAGGTTATAAAATAAGACACACTAATGAATTTGTAACTATTAAAAAAAGAAAGCTAGTAGATATAAAAACTAAAGAAATTATAATTGACCATATGAAGCAATTAAATAACCTTATAAAATATAGCCCATCTGCGGAAGCAGTTAATAAAGTATTATCAATAAATGATATTAATATTATGATAGAAGTAAATCAATTTATGAAACAAAAAAATGATAGGGTTTTGTACTTAAAGAACTGTATAGAAAATCGTATAGCTAATTGCATGCAATTATCTATATTTTTATATATTTTAATTGAAAATGACCCTAATCTTACATTTCTCAATAAAGATTTGCACCTTATTAAATTAAAAGAACCAGATGATCATGTATTTTTATTAATTGGCAATCCAGATAATAAAGATAGTCTAGTAATAGATCCATGGATTAAATATCTTAATTTAGATATTAGAAGCGGTTTTAGAAACTATTTTGTAAGTGCAGATGAACGTTCACAAGGGTTTATTGGCACTAAAGCTCAATATCTTCATTTTATTAACAATCATAAAGATGGTACGTATTTAAAATTTGATATTCAACATCAATTTATAGTAGCAGATCAATATATAAAAGAAGAACATCATACAAAATGGAAAAATAAAGTATTTGAATTATTAAAAAGTAAATTACAGCTTACTTTCCCCGCATAAACATTGCGTTTAATTCTGACATTGTTATCTTAAACCAAGTTGGTCGACCATGATTACAATAATTGGCACGTTGAGTTATTTCCATATCTCTTAAGATAGCATTCATTTCGGGAATGCTCAAAGAATCATTAGCTCTAATTGCATTATGACAAGCAATTGTTGATAAAATCTTCTCTCTATGTTCCATTATTATATTGCTATTTCCATATTGAGATAATTCATTTAAAACAGATAAAACTAATTTTTCGAAATTAGCATTACTTAATAAGGTAGGAACAGCACGAATAATTAATTGATTTTCTCCCAATAAATCAATTTCAAAACCAAATATTAAAAGAGACTCTTTGTATGCAATAATTGTTTCTTGTAAAACTTCAGGAATATTTATAATAATTGGTAATAATAGTTGTTGACTAGCAATAGCTGCTGCTTGATCTAATTGCTTTTTTAATTTTTCTAAAAGGATGCGTTCATGGGCTGCATGCGTATCAACAATAATTAAGCCATCATTAGTTTGAGCTAATATGTATATATCTAATAAATGCGCAATTGCAAAACCAAGAGAAGGATTTATTTCTGATTTACTTTCATTATCTATATTATCCAAATTAAATAAATTAGTTTCTAAATTTCTATTTATAAACGAGTCACTTAATTTTGGAAAAGAACTTTTAAAAGTATTATAGCCACTTGTGTAAATATCTTTTGTATCATCTATATATACATCTTTATAATCTTTAGCTGGTGGAGTATGCATATTTTGTGAAAGT
>CALMTA010000069.1 GCA_937872505.1 uncultured Neisseriaceae bacterium
GATGAATTAAATGCACGATTAATGGGAAAAAAACCTACAGGTAATGGTCGCCGTGAATCTTTTGCTTATAATCCAATTCCCCGCATGACCAATACATATATGCTAGGCGGAAAATATTCTCATGATGAAATTATTGCTTCAATAAAAGATGGACTTTATGCTGAGAGCTTTGAAGGTGGTCAGGTAGATATTACTTCAGGTCAATTTGTTTTTAACTGTTCAATTGCTTGGGTAATAAAAAATGGTAAATTATCTCACCCAGTTAAAGGCTGTGCTTTAGTAGGTAATGGCCCTGAATGCTTAAAATATGTATCAATGATAGGTAATAATTTAGAATTAGATAGTGGTATTGGCATTTGTGGCAAAAATGGTCAATCTGTACCGGTTGGTGTGGGACAACCTACTATACGGGTTGATAGTGGCTTAGTTGTTGGCGGGAATAGTATTTCATAGATATTTTTCTATATAAGAATAGCAAGAGAATAATGAAAAAATACACTGATTAACATATAATCATTAACCAGTGCACAAAGTTATTATAGCTTGGTTTCAGCAAATATTTTCATTGACTTTAACATAAATTCTAACAAATCCGGATGAAATTTATAATAAAACTCCTTAAACTCTAGAGTCTGATATAACTCAGCTAATCCAAGATAACTTTCTTTTGTTGGAGTTCAGGTACGCTTAAGCCAATTATAATGTTGACTTATTAAATCTTATACCTCATTATCAGAAGGGAGTAATTTTTTATTCAAGGCTTCAACAAGCAATTTATAAATACGCTCACAATCATGAATAAAATAATTTTTTCTTTATCGCTCCAGTTTTTAAATTTTTTATGGCATTCATTTAAAAACTCCTAATTTACAATATTACTATATCATTTATATCTAATCTGCATTCTTCATAACTTTCAGCAGGTGAGAAAAGTCCAGCATGAATTTTAGAAATAACAAAAGGAATACACTTTTTTTATTAGAAACTTTAAAAATTTGTATTTCATTTTTCCCAACTAATATGATTATAATTGTACTATAGAAACTATAATTTATACTAGAATTCTAATAATAAGAATTTTGCTAGAATGTGTAAAAATTCAAACTTAATTTGTTATAAAAAATGATATAATCTTTAACTCAAATAAAACAGGTAGACATAATGGAATCAATTAATTTTACTAAATCAGAAATCACTAAACCTAATTTATATTATAACAGTATTATTACTTCAATGGAGGTTTATGCTTCTAAAGATATTTCACTTAAAGCAAAGAAAAATCCTAGTGTGATGAATTTAAGCTTTGGTGAACCTGAATTTGGCCCACCTGAATATTTACTTGAGAAAATTCAATCTGAAGGTTTATCATTAGAAACATTTATGAATTCAGTAAAACGATATGAAGATCCAAGAGGGGCTTTAAAATTAAGACAGGCCATTTCTAATTGGTATCATCGGCATTATGGATTGACAATTAACCCTGAAACTGAAATTGATAACTCATGGTGGGGTTGAAGCGATAACTTTATCTATTCTCTGCACTTCTGATGCTGGAGATGGCGTTATGGTTAGTAATCCATCCTATATGTTATATGAAAGGTCAATAAGTATTTCTCAATACTCAGATGTGTTAAATGACGAATTAATTAATTCTCTGAATAATAAACATAAAATAAGAATGATGATAGTAAATTCTCCTGAAAATCCCAGTGGTTATGTACTGAGTAAAGATGATTGGGAAGCTGTTCATAAATTTTGTAATACAAATGACATTTGGTTAGTACATGATGAAGTATATGATACTATGCACTTTACAAGAGACCATAAGCCAGTTGGCACTTCGTCAACATTGCCTAGAAACTCTATTATTATAAATAGTTTTTCAAAAAAATTTGGAATACCTGGATTAAGAATTGGTTGGTTAATAGCAAATGAAGATTTTATTGAACAAGCAGCAAAAGCACATGATTATATGTATTTAGGTGTAAATAGTCAATATGAAGAGATCGCTCGTTTAATATTAGAAAATGCTGAAATTGATATATGGTTAATAGACAACTCAGCAAAAATTCATCAGCGAGCCTTAAAAATGACCAGTGTATTAACTGAGAAAATAGGTTATACATGGGATAGACCACCGTATGGAGCGATGTTTCTATTTCCAAATGTAGAAAATCTTTATAAAATCATTCCTGCAGAGTTTCGAAAAAATAATTTAACCGTTGGTGAAGCTGTTGCTAATTATTTATTAGAAGTTAAAAAAGTAGCAGTTGTTCCTGGTATAGTGTATGGAAGAAACTCAGCAAATCATATTCGACTTGTTCTTTGTAGTTCAGAAGAGGTTTTTGAAAATGCATTAAATCAGTTGTCTAGTTAATAAGAGGATTTTATGCTGTTTGAAGATGGATACTATGTTTTAAATTCTTATTGGGATAATAAAACATTTTCCTATATTTGTGACTGTTACAATAACCTTCTAGATGATGCTAATAAAATTATACATTTTGTTAACCAATCGAAAAGCACATATTCTGATTACTATAAAAAAAATAAATCTTTAGTTGTTGTTCCCGAAAATAATAACACAACAATTTGTAGATTAGAATACATTATTGGACATCTACCAGAATTTAAGAAAATAAGTGATAGTTTATGCCTTGAGCTAAAGAACCTTACAGGGAAAAAGTATCGTTTATTTAAAGATAAATGTAATATTAAATCACCTGGTGGCGGTGCATTCCCAACGCATCAAGATGCTCCTGCATATATTAATTTTTCTCCAACCTATTATGTAACAGCTGCAATTTTATTAGATGATTCTACTGAGGAAAATGGTTGTTTAGAAATAGCTACAAATTACTTGAAAGTTGATACCAATAAAAAAACAGAGATAGTAACAAAAATTGGTTCCCGACCAATTTTTGATTTCTATGTTGGTGGTGAACGAAATGGAACAATTATTGAGGAGATACGAAGTCAGTTTTTATGGGAAAAGCAAATTCTTACTGCAAATAATATAATTTTCTTTGATTCGTTCATTCCTCACCAATCCAAAATGAATTATTCTAATTTTTCACGACGAATAATTTATTTAACATTTAATTTTGAAGAGGATGGTGATCATTATGAAGCCTATTATGAAAAGAAAAGGAATGAGTATTCAAATCCTATATTTCATATAGCCACCCCTACAATACATAGTAAAACTGACTGTAGAAAATAAATATGATTGACGTAATCAACAGAAGCACTGGTCCCACTACTCTTCCAGATGAGGTACGTCAAGCATTGAGTAATCAAGTTATTAGTCACAGAAGTAAGCAGTTTGAAAAATTAATTGAGAACATAACGAAAAACTTATCTCTGATGGTAAACTCTTCAGAAAGACCTTTATTATTAACTGGTTCTGGAACAGCAGGATTAGATGCAGGAATTTCAAGCATTATTACAGAGACTGATACTGTTTTAGTTCTATCAGCTGGTTATTATGGGGATCTTTTAAGAATAATTGCTAAAACATATTGTAATAATATAGATATAATAAATTATAAACCGGGAGAAATAATAGATGATAGTAGATTAAAAAACATATTAACAAAAAAGGCTTATAAAGTAATTTTAATGACACATTCTGAAAGTTCTACTGGTGTCTTACATCCAATAAAAGACATAATTAATACGATAAAAAAATATTCTGATGCTTTAATTTTAATTGATGCAGTTAGTAGTTTAGGGGTCACCTCAATTAATTTTAAAGAGTGGGGAATTGACTTAATGGTTTCTGCAACTCAAAAAGGTCTCATGTCACCACCTGGAGTTGCAATTATATTTTTAAGTAGAAAAGCTAAAGATAAAATTATTTCGAATAATTCTAGTAATTTTTATTGTGATTTAAGAAAATATATTAACTATATGTCAAATTTTCAAGTTCCTTTTACGCCAGCAATAAATACTTTTTTTGGTTTAAACATTGCTCTTGAACTAATAAAAAAAGAAGGCTTCGACAAGGTATATAGTCGTCATAGAAATGCTTCTGAAATAATTATTACAACGTTTAGTAATTCAGAGATTAAATTGTTTGCTAAGTCACATCCAGCTCCAGGAATCACCGCTCTTTTACTACCTAATAATTATGAAGCTGTAGAAATGCAGAAGTATCTTGCAAATGAGTTAAATATTTTTATTTCTACAGGTTTATCTTTTTGGACAAATAAAGTGTTAAGGATTGGACATATGGGATGGTTTAGACTTGAAGAAGTTTCAAGCTCTGCAACTAGTATTAGAAATTTATTTAAGGCTTAAATTTTGAATATTCAAGTAGCTGTTTACAATAATTTAGATGATATAAAATACTCTTCATATTATAAGTTTTATAAAAATATTAAAGCATCAATATTTTATAGTTGGGAGTTTTTACTTGCTGTAGAAAAGTTTCCACTACTTCCAACTGTAAAAGTATTTTATATTGTTGCGAGTAGTGGTGATGAATTAGTTGGATTTTTACCATTATATTTGCAAAAAAATGTTGATCCTTTTAATGTGTTAAGCCAAAATACGGGTTACTTATTTACTAAAGATACAAGTGGGCTTTTTTCTCACATTATGCATGTAAGTGACTCTAAAATACTAGTATTAGATACTCCAAGTAATCTAATAGTTGACAAGATTTTAGGTTGCGTGAAGGATATCCAGTTAGATGAGAAAATTGATTGTTGTGGCATTCTAAATATTGATACTAATTGCTTAAATTACACTACAGATATCTTTCAAAAGCATGACTTTAAAATTAACCTTATGTGGAATAGATATAAAACAAATGTATTCAAGTATAGAGAGCTAAGTGAAATAATTCAAAATCTTCCTAGTAATGGGCGGCGTGAAGTAAATAGACAAATTCGAAAATATAACTTGACAGAATCATCTGTAGAGTGGAAAAATATTAAAGATATGGATTTAAACGTAGTAGTAAATCTAATATATGACACCACTAATAAATATGGTACTGCGGCTTATTACCCTAAAGATGCGATGTACAATTTTTTAACAAATTGTGACAAAATTGCTAAAATAATAGAAATAAAATGTAGCAATCATGTTGTGGGTGTAGGAGTTGTATTTTTAGATAATGACACGTTACACCTTTGGGCAGTAGGAATTAATTATAAGATTTCAGATTATAGCCCATATACAATTCTGTATGTTAATCTGTACAAATACGCAATTTCAAATAACTATAAAACTATTGAAGTAGGCCGTACAACTCAATCTATAAAAGAAAGACTTGGTTTTTCTGCCGTGCCTTTACAGTCTATAATAAATTTTAGTTAATAAGGAAAATTTAAATGTTTAATAAAGAATTATTGAATTATATTGTTTGTCCAATAAGTCGAAAACCATTAACGTATGATGAAATTAATGATTGCCTTATCTCTAAAGAATTTAATATAGTTTACCCTATTATTAATGGTATACCCAATTTAATTATAAATGAATCAATCAAAATTAATAATGGGGAGCTGATTAAATGAGTAAATATGAAAGTTATGATGAAATTAGTAAAAATTATGATAAAACTCGTAGTGCTGTTGGCATAGAAATTGTTCTTGGATATATATTGACAATACCGGAGAAACTACAGGACATTAAAGTACTGGATGCTGGATGTGGAACTGGTAATTATGCATTGCATTTAAAAGAGTGGATACCAGATGTGATTTCAGCAGATTTTAGCCAAGGTATGTTAAACACAGCCAAAGAAAAATATGAATTACATAATCAGAAGAATGACGATTTAATTCGTTGTGACATTTCAGATCTTCCATTCAAAGATAACTGTTTTGATGCAATCATTTGCAATCAATCATTGCACCATTTAGATGAGGAGGATACCGATTTTAAGAACCATCAAAAATTTTTTGCTCATGCATTTAAAGTTTTAAAAACAAATGGACTATTAATAATTAATACCATTACACATGAGCAGCTAGAAGATGGTGTATGGTGGGGAAAATTAATAAAGCCAGCTGTAGATAGAATGAAAAAACGATTTATTTCTGATGTGTGCTTAATTAATTTACTTAATAAATTTGGATTTAGGTCAATTGATAAAGTAGTACCAACTTCAACTATAATTCAAGAAAAAGGATATTTTGATCCAAATTCACTAAATAAAAAAGAATTTCGAGATGGGGATTCTCACTTTTCTTTATTAACATCTGATGAATTAAATAATGTACTTAATCAAATAAATACTTTAATAAGTAATGGGGAAATTAAGGAATACATTGATTCAAGAGACTTATTAAGGCAGAAAGTTGGGCAATTTTGTTATATAATAGCAAGAAAATAAAAGTTATTAGTTAGATCACTTTAAAAAGGTATAAAATGAAAGGGTCAATAAGTAAAAATCATGCTTTTTTTAGAAAGATATTGAACCCTCTTTTTTTAACATATGCAGGATGAAATAAAAGACCGCCACTTCTAGATTCAAAAAAGATTTTTCCTGAATCCCAAATATTAGAAGAAAATTTTTTAGAAATAAAAGAGGAAATAGATAATTTAGTATTTAGGAGAAATCTGACAGCTTATAAAGATATTGACCCTATTAGAGCTAAAGAGGTTTCAGAAAACTGGAAATTATACTATGTTTCTTTTATGTGGAAGGAAAATCAGCAAGCAAATAAAGATTGCCCCAAACTTTTACAGCTTATTAAGCAAATGCCAAGTTTAATAAATGTAACGATAGCTGTTCTTGAACCAGGGGTTGGTCTAGCGGCACATAAAGGACCTTATGCTGGAATACTCCGGTATCATTTAGGAATAACTGTACCTAAGAATAATCCCCCTTTTATTAGAGTATCAGATCAAAATTATACATGGCAAGTTGGAAAAAGTATCATAATTGATGATTGTTATGACCATGAGGTAACTAATCATAGTGATGATATTAGGGTGATTCTAATGGTTGATATTATGAGACCAATGCCTTTTCTATTAAATTATCTTAACAAAAAATGCTTATTTCTTCAAAAAAAATGGAGTAATCACTTTATAGATAAAGCAAATGCGGATTATTAATAGCAGAAGACATTATACCTAGAAAGCAATATTAAATGTATGCAAAAAATTTGTCCAGATTAATTTGGATAGTCTGTTCTTTAGGGTTATTTATAGATGGGTATATACTATATATTAGTTCTATTACTGAGCCATTTATAAAAGTTATGTTTAATCCGTCATCATTACAAATTGGCTTAATTCAGGCTTCCGCACCACTTGGTGCTGCAATTGGAGGTATAGTGATGGGGAGGGTATCTGATAAGATTGGCAGAAAAAGCATGTTGATTTTTAACCTACTTTTCTTTGTCATTATTGCTATTCTCTCTGCACTGTCTTGGAATATATTATCCTTATGCATATTCAGGTTATTAATAGGATTAGGTGTGGGTATGGATTATCCAATTTGTGCATCATATCTTGCAGAAATGATACCTAAAAATAAAACCAGTAAATTTGTTACTGCAGCAATGTTTTTAAACTGTGCCGCTTCAGCTATTGGCATTTTAATTGCATGGGTAATTTTTAAATTGGTTCCTTCATTACAGTCATGGCGATTAATGCTTGCTTCAAGTGCAATACCAGCGATTGTTGGACTTATTCTAAGATCAAAATTACCAGAAAGTTTTATATGGCAGGCTCATAAAAATAAAATAGATATTAGTGATCCTGAGAGCCTTAAATTTTATAAAAAGCTATTCTCGCCAAAGTATTTAAGATTAACTATTTGCTTTAGCATGTGTTGGTTTCTAATGGATATATCTTATTATGGCATTGCTTTATTTACTCCAAGCATTCTAGATGCACTAGGATTGAGTGGGAATGGTGATTTCTTGCATTCAGCTAGTATGTTAATTAAATCTACTTTATATGTAAATATTTTTGTGATGTTTGGAGCTTTTGCTTCAATCTTTGCAATTGATAAAATGGATAGTATTAAATTGCAAAAAATAGGATTTATATTTTCATTTTTAGGATTATTTATTATATCTATAAGCTTTTTTGCACAAAATAATATTTTAAATTTAATATTAGGCTTTTCTGGGTTTATACTATTTAATTTTTTCATTAATTTTGGACCTGGGATTACCACGTATTTATTGCCGGCACAATTGTATCCAACTGAAATCAGAGCCACTGGGCATGGATTTGCGGCAGGATCAGCAAAACTTGGAGCATTTTTAGGTACAATTTTTAGCCCGGTTTAACACGAATTGTAAGGAGAGCTTTTAATATTTCTAAAATTATCATTAACTTTTATATTATCTTATTGGATATCGCCAACTCACAGTCCGGAAATAGAACTAGATTTGCAATTGAAAGATGCATTGATAAATGAATATATTTAAAGAAATTTCTTTATTTCCTAAAACCATAAAATTATTGCTGGTATGTATTTTTATAACCAGAACTACGTATTTTATGGTGTGGCCATTTATTACTGTTATATTTCATGATAGTTATAAGTTTGACTCTTTTACAATAGGAATCATAATGACTATAAGTTCATTGATTTCGGTTATGGCAGGGTTTTATGCAGGAAATCTTTCTGATAAAATAGGAAGAAAAACTATTATTAGCCTAGGGTGTATATTTGCAGTTCTAGGGTATTTGGCGTTAGCAATTTCTACTCAATTATATTTATCTGTTATTGGTTTATTTCTAATTGGGCTGGCATACTCTTATACTGAAGCTCCATGCCGTGCATTAATAAGTGATATTCTTAACGATTCTACTAAAAGAGAATTAGCTCTGCAAATTCGATATTTTACAATTAATGTTGGCGGGGCTGTTGGGCCATTACTTGGTATTACTTTTGGAATAAGTGCGCATAAGTCAACCTTTTTGATTACTGCGATTGCTTATGCATTGTTTTATCTAATTGTGAAATTTATGTTTTATGAAGTTATAAATATAAAATATACTAAAATAGCAGAAAACCACCTGTCTATCTGGAAAGCCATAATAACAATTAGAAAAGATCTAATTTATTGCATAGCAATTATTTCAGGAACAATTTCTTATATTATTTATTCTCAAATAGATTTTACAATACCACAATTTATTATTATTACTCAACATGATCTTGCTGTAAAAGTTATAACTACAGTTTTTGTTGCAAACTCAATTACAGTAATTATTTCTCAACTTATATTCATTAGGATTTTACGTTATACCTCTATTGAATATAGGATTATATATGGAATGGTATTATTTTGCTTATTTCAGTTATTTATATATTTTTCAAATATTGGTAATTTACCATATTTAGTTTTATTAATAGCTATTTTTAGCGTTGCTGAAGCAATAATATATCCTAATTTAAACATTCAAATGGATCGCTTAGCTCCTGAAAAACATCGTGGAGCTTATTTAGGAGCATCTTCTTTAACAATATTAGGTTTATCAATAGGACCTATTATTAGTGGATTCTTTTTAAAAGAAACAATTAGAGGTGTTTTTTTAGTTTTCTTTTTAATATGCCTAATGGTTATATGCTTACAATATTTAATAATCAAAAATTTAAAAAAAGAAAGTCGGATATCAAATGAACAATGAAAGAGTTGCAATTGTTACAGGTAGTAGTTCTGGAATAGGTAAAACTACTGCTGTTTTATTAAGTCAGAATGGTTATAAAATTTGTGTGAATTTTAATAAGAATATAAATGGTGCTAAGACTGTTGTAGATATAATTAAACACGCTGGTGGTCAAGCTATTGCCGTTAAAGCTGATATATCCAATGAAAACGAAGTTGTAGAAATGTTTAATATTGTTGACAATGAATTAGGAACTTTAACTGCATTAGTTAATAATGCGGGGATATTATTTACACAATCTAGTATTGAGGATTTGAATGAATCAAGAATTAATACAATATTACATACAAATGTAACTGGTGCAATTCTTTGTTGTCGAGAAGCAATAAAACGAATGTCTTATAGAAACGGTGGAAATGGAGGTAGTATTGTTAATGTATCTTCTGTGGCATCTAGGCTCGGCTCACCAGGTGAATATATTGATTATGCAGTTTCAAAAGGTGCTATAGATACACTTACTATCGGTTTAGCACAAGAAGTTGCAGCTCAAGGCGTTAGGGTTAATTGTGTTAGACCAGGCTTTATTTATACTGAAATGCATTCATGGGGTGGAGAACCTAATAGAATAGAGCGAGTAAAATCTAAAATACCAATGCAAAGAGGTGGAGATGTTTCAGAAGTTGCAAATGCGATCTATTGGTTATTATCAGAAAAGTCTTCATTTTCTACAGGAATATTTATAGATGTTTCCGGCGGTAAATAAAGGATGCTTTCATAAAAACCTGCCATTACTGTAATTTGTATTAAATATTGAAAGTTGTTCTACTGAAGTACTACTATCTCTAGTACCTATGCGTACATTTTATACTTTTAGGGAGATTGATAAAAATACCTATATACAATAATAATTGTTTACAGTTAAAATTTAGAAAACCTAATACTTTATTTATTTTAACTAAGCTAGTAATAAAGATGAAGTAAAATGTAAATTACTTCCATAAACTATTACTTGTTATTTAAATCTTGCTTAACTTTTTTTGCTGCATCACTATCTGGATATTTTTTAAAAAGCGTATTTGCCGTATTTATTGCTGATTGTTTCCAATTTAACTGATTTTGAGCAATATACATTGTTCTTAAAGCATCGGGAGCATACTTATTTTCTGGATTTGCTGCAACAAATTTTCTGGCCGTAACAACTGCTTCTTTATATTGTCCATTAGCTGCGTAGGAAACCGCTAAAAAATAACTTGCATTTGCAATAGTTTCAGAATCCTTTGAAGTTTTAATAATTGTTTTTAAACTTTTTATTGCACTTTTAAAGTCTCTATTTTTAATACTATCTAATGCAACTTTCAATTCTTCATCATTATTATTATTTTCTGGATTAGTAGGTTCTTTATTAACTTGTGCTAAATTTGATTTTTCAACATTTTGGAATTTTTGATCAATTCCTTTATTAAATTGTTCTTGTGTTTCTTTATAGACCTGCTGATTATGTTTTAAATTACTAATTTCTCCACTTAACTGATCAATTTGATTTTGCATTTTATCTAATTGATTAAGAATGCCAAGCATTTTCTGATTAGAAACTTTTGTACCCAGTAAGCCTACGCTTTGCTGTAATTGGGATAGGCGCTTATCAGTATCAGCAATTTGTGCTCTTGCTTGATCATCAGCACAACTAATTAAAAAGTTTGTTGATAATATTGAAATTACCAACAAACATTTATTTTTTTTCATTTAATTTAAATTCTAAAACTCATCTCTTTGATCTACAACGCCTTCTGGAATCATTTCTCCACTATAAAAAGTGTTATTTACCATAGGCAATCCATTATCATCAATGCTATAACCTTGTGGTTGAGCTGATTTATAAACTATATCTGCACGACGATTTCCTCTGCGACTAGCCTTGTCATTGGAATATTTTGCTTTTAATTTACCATAGGAAACTGTTTCAATTGTATTATAATTTGCTCCTTCAGCAACTAAAGCTTGCCTTACTGAATTTGCTCTTTTTTGACCTAAAGCTATATTATATTCAACAGAACCAATGTCATCAGTGTTACCCTGAACTTGAACTCTTGCATCTGCATGGGAAACTAAATAATCGCTATTAGCTTTAATAATCCCATGAAACTCACCTTTAATATCATATTTATCAAATGAAAAATAAACACTATTATGATTCGAAGGCGTAGATACTGGTTCAACTGGTGCTGCTACTTCTGGCTCTGTAGCTACTATTGGTGCTGAAGCTTCTGGTTTAGATGGTGGAGGAGTACTTGTGCAACAAGCTGTTAGAGAACCTGTGGTAGTAGCAATGGATAGAAGAATTACAATTTTTTTTAACATTTTTCTGCTCCTATAATTTTATTATAATAAAGTTTGTTAAATTAACTCACTCACAAATTATCATTTATTATTAATATAATTTTTAATCTAGAATGAAAAACACAAGAACTAATTTTAACACAAATCTTATTAATATATAACCAATAAATTTGATTATACGATAACTGTTTCTTGAGTTATTAGGTTTATAATTTTATTATAAAAATTATTTTTGGCTATCTTTATCTACTAAAGGTTGATTACCAAATAATTGATTACTTGCTGGTTTTGACCCTATAGAAGGTTTATTAGCCTCACTTGTATTTTTCTTATCCTGATGGTATTTTTGTCCACTTTTACCTGTTAGTGGCTGATTACCAAATAATTGATTACTTGCTGGTTTTGAGCCTATAGCAGGTCTATTTGCATCTCTTGTCCCTGGTGTTCTAGTATATTTTTCTTTATGTTCATTGTTTAATTGTGGCTCTCCAAATAATTGATTACTTGCTGGTTTCGAGCCTATAGAAGGTCTATTTTTCATGTAACCATTATTTGTATTATCATCAGCAAATATACTTAAACTAAGAGCTGTAAAAATAACTATTTGTATCTTTTTTATCATGATTTTTAATCACCCCTTTAAATCTAAACTTGATAAAATGTTAAATCTTTTAATGTTCCTTTATGCATTTTAGCATAATTATATTTTTCCTCACAGCTTTAATTAACTATTGTATTATGATTTTAAAAATTATAAATAAATTTACCAAATAAAATCAACTGCTTATAAAATTTTTATTTTATGGTAAAAATTTAGGATACAATGCTAGCCATTTTATTAATTTTTTAGGGCTACTTCCATGGGAAAAAATTCATCACACCTGGGACGAAATGTATTTATAGCACTCATTATCGGTACTATTTTTGGTCAACTTATTAGAATGGAAATTAATAATCAAGAAAATTTAAACCAAATATATAGCTATTTAAATATTATTTCAAATGTTTTTTTGCGCTTAATAAAGATGATTATTGCCCCCTTAGTCTTTGCCACTTTGGTATCTGGTATAGCAAAACTATCTGATATTAAATCTTTAGGAAGAATGTTTTATAAGTCCATGATTATTTTTCTAATTGGTGGAATAATTGCTTTATCTATAGGCATGATAATTGTTGATTATTTTGAACCAGGAAAATCTCTTTCTCAAGTTCTTCTTTCTTCTAATTCAAACCTTATTCCTAAAAATTCAAATACTATTTTATCTAGCAACCTATCTTTAAAAAAATTCATTGAAGATTTAGTACCCGAATCAGTTGCTGCGGGATTCGTTCATAACCATATAATTCAAGTAGTGATTTTTGCAATATTTTTTGGTATAGCAGGTGTATCATTGGGAGAAAAAACAGAGTCTGTTTTTAATTTATTTCACAAAATCAGCCTTTTATTTTTTAGAATTACAGAATATATAATGAAATTAGCTCCACTTGCTGTATTTTGTGCTGTTTCTGGAGTAATCATTAATAGCGGACTAGCAGTAATTAGCTCATATCTAATTTATGTACTGGAATTTATTCTTTGTATAATAATTTTATGGGCTCTTATGCTATTGTTAGGATACATTATTTTAGGAAAAAGAATTTTCGTCCTTCTTAGAATGTTAGCCAGCTGTATTGGAATTGCCTTTTCAACTATTGGTTTTGTAATGCCTCTTGGTTACTCATTTAATTTAGTTGCTTCAATGTTAAACTGTTCATTTGCTACAATGTTTATTATTCAATTATACGGACATACTTTAAGCACTACTGAAAAAATAATTATGTTAATAACTTTAATGGTTACTTCTAAAGGAATTTCTGGGGTGCCACGTGTTTCTTTAGTTATTGTAGCCTCAACCTTAGCTTCTTTAGGGATTCCAGAAGCTGCGGTTTTAATTTTATTCCCTATTGATGGTTTTTTAGATATGGCAAGAAGTGCAACAAATATTTTTGCTAATGCATTAGCCACAACGTTTGTGAATAAATGGGAAAGAAATCTAGAGTTTAAAAAACCCCTTAATGAAATTAATAGTATCAGTTTGGATTCTGATGTAATTTGAGTAAAAATAGTATATAATAATGCTTATTTCTGGATAACAATTTATATAAATGCTTTTTAAGATTATAGCTATTGTTTTTATCTTGAGTTTAAATTTTTATTTTAAAGGATATATTTATGTCATTAATTCCTAATGCTTTTGCGGCTGAACCAGCCCAAGCAGCAGCTTCTGGTCCATTTGGTAACTTTATGTCATTTTTACCAATGATTGTAATATTTATACTATTTTGGTTTTTATTAATTCGTCCTCAACAAAAGAAAATGAAATTACATTCTCAAATGCTTGCTGCACTACAAAATGGTGATGAAGTAGTTACTAGTAGCGGAATTTTAGGAAAAATTGAAAAAATAACTGATCAATTTATTTCTTTAGAAGTTGCAAATAATGTTATTATAAATGTTCAAAAATCAACAGTTTCTGCAAAGGTTGAAAAAGGTACAATAAGTAAAATTTAAATTTATTTAATAATTTTTAAAATAATTACATTAGATCTATTAATATATATTTGCGAGATGATACATCATGACAAAATATCCATTATGGAAATACCTGGTAATAATTATAGCAGTAGTAATAGGTCTAATTTATAGTTTGCCTAATATTTATGGACAAACCGCAGCTGTTCAAATTTCAGTAGCCCATTCAGCAATTCAATTAGATAGCCGTATTTTAGAAAATATAGAAAAAACGCTACTACAAAATGAAATTAATCCAACTGGTGAAGTATTCGATGGCAAAACTTTAAAAATAAAATTTTCTGACCCTGACACTCAATTAAAAGCTAGAGATTTAATTCAGCAGTATTTAGGCGATAACTATGTAGTTGCGCTTAATTTAGTTCCAAATAGCCCGCAATGGCTTACTAAAATTCGTGCATATCCTATGTTTTTAGGCTTAGATTTGCGGGGTGGAGTTCACTTTTTAGAAGAAGTAGACATGACTGCTGCTATTAAAAAGACACTGGACAAATCCTCATCCGATATCAAACGTAATCTTAGAAATAATAAAATTCGTTATGGCTCAATAATACAAACTGATTCATCTATATTAATTCATTTTAGAGATAACGAAACTGCTAATGATGCATACAATAAATTAATAAAAGATTTTCCTTCAATGCAATTATCAAAAGATAACTCTGCTAATTTAGCAGTTATTATTTCTCCTGAAGAAATTCAAAAAATTAAAGAAGATGCTGTCAAAAAAAATATTTTGATTTTACATAATAGAATTAATGAATTAGGAGTTGCCGAACCACTGATACAGCAACAAGGTTCAGATAGAATAGCTATAGACCTTCCTGGAGTCCAAGATACAGCCCGTGCTAAAGAAATTTTAGGACGAACTGCTACTTTAGAAGTACGGATGGTTAATGATTCACCTACCGACTTAAGTAATGCACTTACTGGAAATGTACCACCAAATTTTGAATTGCTAGATGATAAAGAAGTAAATGGCAGCTCTTCAAAAATCTTAGTTAGTAAAAATGTAGAATTAACTGGAGATAGTATTATTGATGCTCAAGCTGGTTTTGATGAAAACAATTCTCCAGCGGTAACTATTCGCCTAGATAGCAGCGGCAGCGCAATATTCAAGCAATTAACTGGAGAAAATATTGGCAAACGTATGGCTATGGTTTTAATTGATAATGGCAAAGGACAAGTAGTAACTGCACCATTTATAAAAGTTGAAATTGGCGGCGGGCAAGTACAAATTTCAGGTGGGAGCATGAGCGTTGAAGAAACAACCAATGTAGCCCTTTTACTTAGATCAGGTTCATTAGCTGCACCTATGTCAATTATTGAAGAGAATACTATTGGGCCAGCTTTGGGCAAAGAAAATATTGCTAAGGGTTTTCATTCTGTATTATGGGGTTTTACTGCCATTACCATATTTATGGTAATTTACTATTTAATCTTTGGTATTGTATCTGTAATTTCATTAGCTATTAATCTATTACTTTTAATAGCAATATTGTCAATGTTACAAGCAACATTAACTCTACCTGGCCTAGCTGCTATTGCGCTAGCTCTGGGTATGGCAATTGATTCTAATGTCCTCATTAATGAACGAATTCGAGAAGAAATTCGAAAAGGTAAAAAATTACCTCTTGCAATTCAATCGGGCTATGAGCATGCTTGGGCAACGATACTTGACTCTAACGTCACTACCTTAATAGCAGGTTTAGCATTACTTGCTTTTGGAACTGGCTCAGTTAAAGGATTTGCTGTAGTTCACTGCTTGGGTATCTTAACTTCCATGTTTAGTGCCGTTTTAGTATCAAGAGGTATAGTTGCCTTATTATATGCTAATCGTAGAATTAAAAAATTATATATTTAAAAATTATAGGTAATAATTATGGAGTTTTTTAAATTTAAGCAAGATATTCCATTTATGAGTTATGGAAAAATTACAACTTTTATTTCTTTAATTACTTTTATTTTATCAGTTTTTTTTATTTATTCTCGTGGTCTTAATCTATCTGTAGAATTCACGGGTGGCACAATAATGGAAGTTGGGTATTCACAAAATGTAGATTTGCATAAAATACGCGCACAGCTTAAACAATTGGGCCTAGAGCAAGCTACTGTACAAAATATAGAAACTGCAAAAAATGTATTTATTCGTTTACCAAATAAAAAAGGTTTTACTTCTGCTCAATTATCTAATCAAGTATTTTCTATTATTCAATATGATGGCCCTAATCCACAATTAAAAAAGGTTGAATTTGTAGGTCCTGCAGTTGGGCAGGAACTAGTTACAAATGGACTTTTAGCAATATTATTTGTATGTATTGGTATTATGGTATATTTAGCTATTCGCTTTGAATGGCGATTTGCTATTGCCGCTATAATAGCCAACATGCATGATGTAATTATTATTTTAGGCTGTTTTGCATTTTTTCAATGGGAATTTTCTTTAGTTGTTCTTGCTGCTGTTTTAGCAGTGCTAGGATATTCTGTAAATGAATCGGTAGTAGTTTTTGACAGAATTCGAGAAAATTTTCGCACAATTAGAACTGGTAGCGTTGCAGAGATTATTAATAATGCTATAACTGCAACTATGAGTAGAACTATTATAACTCACGGCTGCACAGAGATGATGGTTTTGTCCATGCTATTTTTTGGCGGGCAAAGCCTGCATGGTTTTGCTATGGCTTTAACTATTGGTATTTTATTTGGTATTTATTCTTCTGTATTGGTTTCTTCGCCAATTGTAATGTGGCTTGGAATATCGCGGGAAAATTTAATTAAACCTGAAAAACGTAAAGAGGAAGCAATAGTATAAATGGATATTATAAATATAATCCTACATTTAGATCAATATATTATATACGTAATAAATACTTACCATATGTATTTTTATTTTATATTTTTTGTAGTAATTTTTTGCGAAACGGGACTTATAATTACTCCTTTTTTACCAGGAGACTCTTTATTATTTGTGGCTGGCAGTTTAGCAGCTACTGGACAATTAAACTTTTATCTTTTAGTATTAGTAATTTTTACTGCAGCTTTTATGGGAGATAATTGTAATTTTTGTATTGGTAAATATTTAGGTGAACATCTTTTTAATAACCCTAATTCAAAAATTTTTCGTCAAGATTTTCTAAATAAAACTCATGCTTTTTATGAGAAACATGGCAGAAACACCATTATACTTGCTAGATTAGTACCCATAATACGCTCATTTGCCCCGTTTGTTGCAGGCATTAGTGGAATGTCGTATTTAAAATTTATTTTGTTTAGTATTATTGGTTCAGCAGTTTGGATACTCATATTTATTGGCGGTGGCTTCCTTTTTGGAAATATTCCTTTAATTAAAAATCATTTGTCATTAGTAATATTAATTGTAATAATTATTTCTGTAATTCCTGCAATTAAAATAATTATTAGCGAAGTAAAAATTAAAAAATTTAAAAAACCTGCATAGGAACCTAATATGATGAAAAAAATAATTATAACTTGTGCTATTATGTCATTAGCCACTATAGCAAATTCAAGTAACATAAATGATTTAAATATTTCTGGTTCAGCTAAAATAGCAAACCAACAATATAAATCAATTAATATAAGTGGGCAATTTGAAGCTGATAAAGTTACTGCCTCAGATTCTACTAAAATTTCTGGTAATGCTACTTTTAAAAACTCCCAATTCCATTCATTGATTGTATCGGGAAATGCATTCCTTTATAATAGTAAAGTTGATGGAGAAATAAATATATCAGGCAAATTAACCTTAGAAAATAGTGATTTAAAGGGAAATAATTTAAATTGTAGTGATACTATAAAATCCATTAATAGTACTTATGAATTACCTATTAATATTTCTGGCGGACTTATTTCTTTTAAAGATAAATTTAATGACATAATTTCTATTTCTGGAAAAATTGAAGCAGATAATAGCACTTTTAATAAAACTATTACTACTAGCTCTATAAAATCTATCTGGAAAAACTCCGTTATCCATGCTGATATTATTAATGAATCAAAAAGTTTATTTATGACTCCTACTATAGTGTTAGAAAATACTAAAGTTATGGGTAAAATTAAATTTTCAAAAAATAAAGGTTTAGTTATTTTAAAAAATAAATCTATAGTTAATGGTTCAATTGAGAATGCAGATATTAAGTAGCAGGTTATTAAAATTATTATTGCTTAAACATATTTTATTTATTAATATATAGCAGTAATTTTTGCTTTTCCCAAAATATATCCATCCATAGCTTTTAGCAATTCATTTGCATAAAACCCTGATTTTAAATCTAAAACTTTACTTAAAGGATAAAGTTTAATAGTATATTGATGGGGTTTATCAGGGGGAGCACAGCCTCCATAGCCAATTGCTTCTTCTTTAGATAATCTCCAGTCATTTGGAAGAAATTTAGAATACCAGCTTGTTAAACCTTGTAATAAATCCATATCTATACTAGCATTTTCGGGTAACTCTTTAATATTTGGATCAATATTTGCTGCTGTCCAATGAATCCACGAAAAACCGCATACAGGAATAGCATCATAATCTATAAAAATTAAAGCTAATGATTTAGTACCTTTGGGCAAATTATCCCAAGATAGTTGAAATGAACGACTGGCTTTTTTACCATTTAAAAATTGGCTACCTCTATTACCAAACCTATCTTCAAGATGGCCATTAATTATACTAGTTGAATAAATTTTCATAAGAAATCCTTTTTAAAGACTAAATACTGCAATTGACTCAATATGTGATGTATGTGGAAACATATTCATTACCCCTGCATAGTTTAAAGTATATCCGTGTATGGCTGTCAATATTTCAGCATCTCGGGCTAAAGTTGCAGTATTGCATGAAACATAAACTATAATTTTAGGCATTATTTTAGGAGTAATACTTTTAATTAGTTCATGTGCACCATCTCGTGATGGATCAAGTAACCATTTATCAAATTTTCCTAATTTTATTAACCAATCTTTATCAACTTTAAATAAGTTTTGCACCATAAAATTCACTTTATTATCTAAATTATTATGGCTGGCATTTTTTCTAGCCCTTATTATCAATTGCTCATTACCCTCAATACCCAAGGTATTTTTAGCCATTTTGGCAATAGGTAAAGTAAAATTACCTATTCCACAAAAGAAATCGATTATAGTATCATTCTCTTGAATATCTAGTAAAGTAATAGCCTGCTTAACCATTTCATTATTAATTTCTGGATTTACTTGGGTAAACTCTGTTGGATAATATGGCATATTAATAGCAAAATCTTTAAGTGAATATGATAATTGTGGCATTTCTTTAGGATAAAATGGTTCATAACTATTTATTCCTGATGGTTGTAGCCACATTTGTAATTTTGATTCAAAAGTAGAATTTTCATCTATGAAATTTTTTATTAATTCTTCATCAGAAATATTTAATGCTGACATAATTCGCATTAAAAATACACTAATATTTTCACCTACTGCTACTTCGATTTGTGGAATTTTATCTTTTATTGATAATTTATCTATTAAAACACGTAATTTTGGAATCAAATCTGAGATATGTTTAGGTAAAATTAAACAGGAATCCATATTAACAACATAAGGTGAAGATTTTTCTCTAAAACCCACCAAAACTTCGCCTTTTTTAAAAACATATTTAGCTGATAATCTTGCACGATGTCTATATTCCCAAGGTTTACCTATTAAAGGTGGAAGTATTTTTTTTGGTTCTATCTTGCCAATATGCTTTAAATTATCTAATAGAACTTTTTCTTTACTTATCACTTGCTCATAAAAATTAATATGCTGCAATGAACAACCACCACAAACTCCAAAATATTCACATTTTGGAATAACCCTATTCTTACTCGCTTCATTTATTTCTACAATCTTTGCCAAATCAAATTTTGGCTTTTTTCTATAAATATTTATAGTTACAATTTCATTAGGCAATGCATTTTCAACAAAAATAGTTTTTCCATTTAATCTAGCAATCCCTTTACCTTCGGCATCAATTGATTCTATTTTAACTTGTATATTTTGTAAATCCATATTATTTATTCTATTATTTCTTTAGCTTGTTCATCAGCATGATAACTAGATCTAACTAATGCTCCTACTGCTGCATGCTTAAAGCCAATTTCATATGCATAATTTTCCAATTTCTTAAACTCATCAGGATGTAAATATCTTAAAACCGGAGCATGATGTTTTGATGGCTGCAAATATTGACCAATTGTTATCATATCTATATCATGAATACGCATATCATTCATTACTTGACGAATTTCTTCATCAGTCTCTCCCAATCCCACCATTATCCCCGACTTAGTTGGTATATTTGGACAAAGTTCTTTAAATTGCTTAAGCAAATTTAAGGAATGCCCATAGTCTGAACCAGGACGCATTTGTTTATAAAGTCTAGGAGCAGTTTCTAAATTGTGATTAAAAACATCAGGAGGATTGGAAGCTAAAATATTTAATGCTTTTTCCAATCTATTTCTAAAATCAGGTACTAAAATTTCAATTTTAGTATTAGGGTTAGCATTACGAATTTCTTGAATACATTGAGTAAAATGCTCTGCTCCCCCATCGCGTAAATCATCGCGATCTACACTTGTAATAACAACATATTTTAATTTAAGAATTCTTATTGAATCTGCTAACTGTTTTGGTTCATTTATATCAAGAGGGTTTGGTCTTCCATGACCGACATCACAAAATGGACAACGTCTAGTACAGATATCACCCATTATCATAAAAGTTGCCGTTCCCTTATTAA
>CALMTA010000070.1 GCA_937872505.1 uncultured Neisseriaceae bacterium
CTATCGCAGTAACTGCTTCGTTTTGACCAATAACTCTATTATGTAGTGCATCTTCCATTTTTAATAGCTTATCTTTTTCACCTTCAAGCATTTTATTAACAGGAATACCTGTTGCTCGCGATACAACTTCTGCTATTTCTTCTGCTCCTACCTCAGTTCGTAATAAGTGTAAATCTTTATGTTCGCTTTTTTCTGCTTGTTTCAAGCGTGATTCTAATTCGGGAAGCCTTCCATATTGTAACTCTGCCGCCTTTTGCCAATCTCCTTTGCGCTTAAAAGTTTCCATTTCATTCTTTATTTTGTCAATTTCATCTCTAATAGACTGAGCTCCTTGCACCATTGCTTTTTCTTTATTCCATATTTCTTCTAAATCTGCATATTCTTTTCCTAATTTCTTTATTTCTTCTTCAATATTCTCTAATCGTTTTTTACTAGCAATATCAGATTCTTTCTTAACTGCCTCTCTTTCTATTTTAAGCTGAATAAGTCTTCTTTCTAATTTATCCATACTCTCTGGTTTAGAATCAATTTCCATTTTAATGCGCGAAGCCGCCTCATCAATTAAGTCAATTGCCTTATCAGGTAAAAACCTATCTGTAATATATCTATGTGATAATTCTGCAGCAGCAACAATTGCTGGGTCTGTAATTTCTACACCATGATGAATTTCATATTTTTCTTGTAAGCCACGCAAAATTGCAATTGTATCTTCAATACTTGGTTCTTGGACTAAAACTTTTTGAAATCTACGCTCTAATGCTGGATCTTTTTCAAATTTTTTTGCTATATTCCGCAGTTGTTCTAGCACCAATCCATTGTGGTTCACCCCGTGCAAGAGCAGGCTTTAACATATTACCTGCATCAATTGCTCCCTCAGCTTTTCCCGCCCCAACCAAGGTATGAATTTCATCTATAAATATTATAGTATTTCCTTCATCCTCTGATAATTCTTGTAAAACTGACTTTAATCTTTCTTCAAAATCCCCACGATATTTTGCCCCAGCTAATAAAGAAGCCAAATCCAAAACTAATAAGCGTTTTCGTTTTAAACCTTCTGGCACTTCACCATTTACAATACGCTGTGCTAACCCCTCTACTATGGCAGTTTTACCAACGCCTGGTTCACCAATCAAAACCGGATTATTTTTTGTACGCCGTTGTAAAACTTGGATTGTCCGCCTAATTTCATCATCACGACCAATAACTGGATCCAATTTATTCATGCGTGCTTTTTCTGTTAAATCAAGAGTATACTTTTTTAAAGCTTCACGCTGATTTTCAGTTTCTGGATTATTTACCGTCTGTCCCCCACGTAAATCCATAATAGTTTTATTTATATCATCAAATTTTATATTAAGTTTTTTTAGAATCTTTCCAACATCACCTTTATCTTCTAAACATGCTAATAAAAATAACTCTGAAGCAATATAGCTGTCATGTAATTTCAAAGCAATTTTTTCTGTTATGTTCAATAAATTATTTAAATCTCTTGATACAGTTATTTCTCCACTAGTACCACTAATCTTAGGTAATCTGGTAATAGCATTAAGTAATTCTTGTTTTAAAGGCTGTACATTTATTCCTACCTTAGCTAATATACTTGAAATTGTAGAATTATCTTCATTTAACATAGCTAAAAGTAAATGTGATGGCTCAATATAAGCGTTATCATATTGTAAAGCTAATGATTGGGCATCATTAAGCGCTGTTTGAAATTTTGTAGTTAATTTATCAAAACGCATAATCAATATCCTTTTATAGTTTATTATTTTATAATATGGATTAATTAAAAATTTTCAACTCTAGATAAATTATTTACTTAAGTTTAGCACAAATAACCTACTTAAAAATTTTTATCTTTTATACTTATAAGCTAAAAACCAAAACTTTATAGCGAAATCTAAATCAATTTCTAAATTTTATAACAATTTATACCATTTAATATTATTTTTCTGCTATAATTATGCCCAAATACAAATTTTATGGTAACTAAAAATGTTTTTAACACTTTATTATTTATTTTGCAGATATAAAAATTTAGATAATATTGTTAATGTTTCTAAAACAATTTCTTATATTTATCCCACCTATTGGTGGGATTTTTTTTTGCCAAGAAGGAAATAATTAATGCTAGAAAAACTAATCTTAAATTTATTTTCATTAAATATAATTAAATTTGGTAATTTTACTTTAAAATCAGGAGAACAAACATATATTTACGCCGATATCCGTTCTTCAATATCTCACCCCAAAATTTTTAAAGAAATATGCGATTTAATTTATTCCAAAATGCAAACTATTAATTATGACGTGATCTGCGGCGTACCTTATTCTGCTTTGACTTTTGCTAGCGGTATTGCCTATACACATTCCATACCAATGCTATTAAAACGTAAAGAAACCAAGCAATATGGAACAAAAAAAATACTAGAAGGGGACTTTATCCCGGGTCAAACATGTATTCTAATCGAGGATGTAGTAACTAGTGGAACAAGCATCATTGAAACTATAGAGCCTATTAAAGCTAATGGGTTAATTGTCAAAGACGTTATTACTTTTATTGACCGCAATCAAGGAGGAAAAGAGATATTAGCAAGAAATGGTTATACCCTTCATAGCATTATTGATTTACATACTATTACTAATATTTTATCTAATGCCAATAAAATTTCATTAGAAGATAAAAGCAAAACATTAAATTTAATAAATTATGCACAATAAAATTTTGATAAGGGGGTTTCAAGATGAAACCAGGTAAATTAATCCTAGAAACTGGTGAAATATTTGATGGTTTTGCACCAGATTGGCAAACTAAAACTACCTTTGGTGAAATTGTTTTCAATACTGGCATGACTGGTTATGAAGAAACATTAACTGACCCCTCATATAGTGGACAAATTTTAACATTTACTTACCCAATTATAGGCAACTATGGAGTTTCTAAAGGATTAAATTTTGAATCAGAAAAAATTCATGCTCATGGAGTAATTTGTCAAAATATTTTTGATGCACCAGCTCACCACGCAGGAATATATACTTTTTTAAATTGGCTAAAAGACCATCAAGTACCAATTTTATTAGGGGTAGATACTAGGGAGCTTACAAAAATACTTCGTCATCATGGTGTTGTTGCTAGTGCACTTATCTTTGAAAATGAGACCTTATTAACTAATTCTGATATTTCTCTAAAATTCCCTAATTTTTTACACGAACATTTAGTAAAAAAAACAAGCTGCTCTAAAGCTGTTACTCACGGAAATGGTAAATTAAAAATAATCCTTGTAGATTGTGGATTAAAACGTAATATATTAAATAATTTGTTAAAATTTGATGTAACGGTTAAACAAGTTCCTTTTAATTATGATTATACCAATGAGGAATATGATGGAGTAGTTCTTTCTAATGGCCCTGGTGATCCAAAACAATGTATTGAGACGATTGAAGTTTTAAAAAAAGCTCTAGAAAAAAATCAACCAATTTTTGGGATCTGTTTAGGCTCTCAATTAATGGCATTAGCTGTAAATGCTAATACTTATAAATTAAAATTTGGTCATAGAGGGCAAAATCAACCATGCATTAATACTGCAAACAATTTATGCTATCTAACAGCACAAAATCATGGTTACGCTATTGATGAAACAACTTTGCCCCTTGATTGGCAAGTAACTTTTAAGCATTTAAATGATAATACTGTATCAGGAATTAAACATCTTCATAAACCATTTTCAGCAGTCCAATTTCATCCGGAAGCTGCAGCTGGACCACATGATACATTTTATTTATTTGAAGAATTTATTAAACAAGTAGC
Organism: uncultured Neisseriaceae bacterium; assembly: GCA_937872505.1. Classification (GTDB taxonomy): domain Bacteria; phylum Pseudomonadota; class Gammaproteobacteria; order Burkholderiales; family UBA11063; genus Aquella. The sequence goes on from CALMTA010000070.1 coordinate 3,809, forward strand.
TAATTCTTAGAAAGATTTATTTTGAAAAATATATTAATTTTAGGTTCAGGAGGACTACGCGTAGGGCAAGCCGGTGAATTTGATTATTCTGGCTCTCAAGCAATAAAAGCCTTTAAAGAAGATGGATATCGTACAATTTTAATTAACCCTAATATTGCAACTGTTCAAACTGATCAATCAATGGCAGATGAAATTTATTTCTTGCCTCTGCAAAAAGAGTTTGTAGAAGAAATTATAATTAAAGAAAAAATTGATGCTATTGCTCTTGGTTTTGGCGGACAAACTGCACTAAATTTAGGTCTAGAATTACATAGATCTAATATATTTAGTAAATATAATGTTAAAGTATTAGGCTCCTCTATTGAAACAATAGAGGCTACAGAAGATAGAGAAATATTTCGTAATACTTTAGAAAAAAATGGAATAAAAACCCCAAAAAGTTTCTTAGCCACAACACTAAATGAAGCTATAAACATTGCAAAAAATATGCAATTTCCTCTAATGATGCGTGCTGGTTTTTCCTTAGGCGGATTAGGTTCAGGACAAATTAAGAATGAAGAAGATCTAATTATTAAAGTTGGAAAAGCTTTAAGCGGGGCTCCACAGGTTCTTTTAGAAGAATATTTAACTGGCTGGAAAGAATTTGAATATGAAATTGTCCGCGACTCTTTAGGTAATAGTTTAACTATTTGTAATATGGAAAACTTAGACCCTATGGGAATACATACTGGAGAAAGTATAGTTGTAGCTCCAGCCCAAACTTTAAACGATAGAGAACATCAACTATTACGTAATATATCTCTAAAATGTGCTAAATTTTTTAATATTCTTGGTGAATGTAATATTCAATTTGCAATTAATCCCTTAAATGGTGATTATCGTGTTATTGAAATGAATCCACGTTTATCACGCTCAAGTGCGCTAGCTTCTAAAGCTACAGGTTATCCTCTAGCCTTTGTCGCTGCAAAATTATGTCTAGGATATAGTTTAGATAAACTAACTAATCAAGTAACCAAAAAAACTACGGCATTTTTTGAACCTGCACTAGATTATATTGTAGTTAAAATTCCTAGATGGGATACTCATAAATTACGCTTAGCTGAACGAACTATAGGTAGTGAAATGAAAAGCGTTGGTGAAGTGATGGGGATTGGTAGAAGTTTTCCTGAAAGTCTCCATAAAGCTATACAAATGTTAAATATTGGTGCTTCAAGCCTCTATGATTATTTATGGCCTATAAATGATATCAAACATGAAATAGAGCAAGCAACCGATAGAAGGATTTTTGCTTTATTTAAGTGGTTTTTTAATGGAGGATCATTAGATGAAGCATACACCCTTTCAAAAATAGATAAATGGTTCTTAAGTCAAATTAAAGATATGGCTAAACATCCTTTAACATTAATAAAAAATTTAACTCCTGAAAACTTATTAATCGCAAAAAAATTTGGATTTAGCGATTTATCTATTGCAAAATTAACAAATAATACTGAAGAAAATATTAGGATCATGCGTTTACACAATAAAATCACCCCTAAAATTAAACAAATTGATACCCTAGCAGGAGAATTTGCTGCTCAAACTAATTATTTATATTTAACTTATCATGCTTCTTATCATGATTTAGAACCAGAAACAGATATAATCTGTATTTTAGGTTCAGGTCCATATTCTATAGGTTCATCCGTAGAATTTGATTGGTGTACAGTAAATTTATCTAGACAATTAAGAAAACATAATAAAAAAGTTATAATAGTTAATTCTAATCCAGAAACTGTTTCTACCGACTATGACGAATCTAATAGATTATATTTTGAGCCTTTAACAACTGAACGCATTACCGATATTTTAGAGTTTGAATCAGTGATAGGAGTCTGTGTCAGTGTTGGCGGACAAATCGCCAATAACCTTGCCCTGCCCTTATATAAACTTGGTTACCCTATTCTTGGAACTAGCCCTATTGATATTGATCGAGCTGAAAATAGAGAAAAATTTTCGCAATTATTAAATGAACTTAATATTGATCAACCAGAGTGGGTAACAGCTCATAATTTGCAAGAAGCTAAAGATTTTATTAAAAAAGTGGGGCTGCCTGTTTTAATTCGTCCATCTTATGTCTTATCAGGTGCGGCTATGAAGGTAGTATTTGATGAAAAAGTTCTAGCTAACTATTTGGAAGAAGCATTTTTAATATCTAAAGAATCTCCAGTAGTAATTTCTACATTTATTGAGAATGCAAAAGAACTTGAAATTGACGGGGTTGCCTATAGAGGTAAAATTTTAGTTGATAGTGTTTCCGAACATGTAGAAAATGCAGGCGTACATTCGGGGGACGCTACCCTTATTTTTCCGCCTGAACGACTATATTTAAAATCAGTATTAAAGGCTAAAAATATTGCTAAACAAATTGTAGCTAGCCTTAATATTAGCGGTCCTTTTAATATGCAGTTAATTGCTAAAAATAATGAACTAAAAGTTATTGAATGTAATGTTCGCTCCTCTCGCTCCTTTCCTTTTATATCTAAAGTCACTAATCATGATTTAATTGCAATTACCGCTCAAGTATTTCTTGATAAAGTTGAACAAAAAACCTATAACACTATGGATACTAATTATATTGGAGTAAAAAGCCCTGTATTTTCTTATAATAGATTTAAAGGCTCCGATCCAGTTGCACATGTTGAAATGTCCTCCACGGGAGAAGTTGCTTGTATTGGTTCTGATATTTATCAAACCTTCTACTTATCTTGGCTTGCCACAGGGCAAAGTATAAAGCAAAAAACTATTTTATTAAGTTTAAATGATAGATTTAAAGAAACTTTATTACCTTTAATTATTAAATTAAAAAACCAAGGCTGGGATTTTATTGCAACTGAAGGTACTCATGATTTTTTAGTAGAATATGGTGTAACTTCAAAATGTGTTTTTAAAGTTTCTCAAAAAATTGAACCAAATATTCAGAAAATAATTATTAATCGTGAAGCAGGTCTAATTATTAATTTACCTCGAGATATGTTTTCTTCTAGTAAAGATAATGATGGTTTCTTTATTCGTCGTTTAGCAATTGATTATCATATTCCTTTAATCACAAACTTTCAATTAGCTGAAATATTATTATATAGCCTAACTATATATTATGATAAGCAAATTCCTATTAAATCTTATAATAAATATCTACAATTATAACAAACAGATTAATAATTCTCTAAATTTGCTTTTTTTGACTATGTCTTATTTTAATTAGTTAACCTAAAAAATTTTCTTAATTAATATAAAGAACATAACATGATTAATAACTGCCGCAACAACATTTATTCAAATAATTTTAATCCACCTATAATTAGCATAAAAAATAATAAAATAAATATATGATTTATTTTATTTATTAATGATATAATAGCACCTAATAAATCTTTCGGGGTCGGGTGAAATTCCCAACCGGCGGTAATAAAGTGCAATGCTTTTAAGTCCGTGACCCGTATTACAAGTTGTAATACGGTGGATCTAGTGTAAGTCTAGAACCGACAGTATAGTCTGGATGGGAGAAAGATTAAAGAAATTATTTCTAATAATTGACAATATTACTATTGGCATTTTTTTAAATTAGATTATAGGAAAGCTAACTATATAATCCTATAACTTTTGTCAATTGCTATATCCATAAATATATTACCCCGATATTTATTAACTTGAAAATAATGTTTTCTGGAGTATAAATGTCAGAGATTAGATATATGCAGCTAGCTCTAAACCTTGCTACAGCCACTAAGGGACAAACTGGATTAAATCCATGTGTAGGTGCTGTTTTAGTTAAAAATAACAAAATTATAGGTTTTGGCTCTCATATTGAATACGGGAATGACCATGCAGAAGTAGCTGCAATAAATTCAGCGGGAAATAATACGAAAGATAGCATTTTATATGTTACCTTAGAACCTTGTTGCCATTTTGGTAAAACTCCTCCTTGCACTAAATTAATTATTGAAAAGAAAATAAAACGTGTAGTAGTTTCTCTATTAGATCCTAATCCATTAGTTAATGGTAAAGGAATCAAAGAGCTAAAGGACGCTGGAATTGATGTTGTTATAGGAATGTTAGAAAAAGAAGCTAGAAATTTAAATACCATGTTATTCCATTTTTTTAAAACTCAAACTCCCTATATCACACTTAAAGCTGGTATGAGTTTAGATGGAAAATTAGCTACCTATAAAAAGCATAGTAAATGGATAACTAATTATAATTCTAGACTTGATGCACATAACTATCGTAGTAGTCATGCTGCAATATTAGTTGGTATTAATACTATAATAGCAGATAATCCTAGTTTAACTACTAGATTACCTCAAAGTAGTTCTCCAATATGTATAATTTTAGATAGTAAATTAAGAACTCCACTAAATGCAAAAGTATTTCAGCAAAAAGAAAGACCCGTAATAATAGTCACTACAAATCAAGCTTCAACTACTACTATTAGAAAATTTCAAGAAAATAATACTCAAATTATTCAAATGGAAGATTCTAATATTGATTTAAAAAAACTATTGCCTATTTTAGCTAAAAATAAAATCATATCAATTCTAGTTGAAGGTGGTTCTAAAATACATACTAGCTTTATAGAAGCTAAACTATTCAATGAACTAGTTTTATATATAAGCCCAATGTTAATTGGTGGAAAAAATGCTTATCCTTTATTTGCTGGTAAAGGTTTTTTTTCAATAGAAAAGTCTTTAAACCTTGAATTTTCATTAGTAACTACAATTAATGATAATATAAAAATTGTAGCCATCCCCCAAAAAGGAATATAATGTTTACAGGAATAATCGAAGAAATTGGCACTATAATTCTAATTAAAAAATCACCATCTTATTTAGAATTAAAAATCAAAGCAAATATTATTTTAGATGATATAAAAATTGGTGATAGCATTGCTGTTAATGGAGTTTGTCTAACTGTTACTAATAATCTACAAAAAACATTATCATTTGATGTAATGCTAGAAACAATTTCTATCACTACATTAAAAAATTTAAAAACTGGCGCAAAAGTTAATTTAGAAAGATCGATTGCCGCAAAAGGACGATTTGGAGGGCATTTCGTTTATGGACATATTGACGGCATTGGAAAAATAAAAAAAATTACAGCCAATAGCAATACTTCTACCTATGAAATTGCAATAGCTGATTCACTATTAAAATATTGTATTTTGCGTGGCTCTATAGCAATTGATGGCATTAGCCTAACAATTTCTAAATTGAATAAGGACTCCATAGAAATATCTCTTATTCCTCATACTATAAAAAATAGTATTATTGGGGAAAAAATTGTAGGCGACTTAGTAAACCTTGAATGCGACGTAATAGCTAAATATATTTATAATTTTTCTCAACAATTACACAAAACTATTTTAATCAATAAAGATTATCTATTTAGAAATGATTTTATATAAGATGGAAAATTATGTTTAATAATATTGATGAAGCTCTTCAAGAACTACAATTAGGTAAAATTATTATTGTTTGTGATGATGAAGCAAGAGAAAATGAAGGAGATTTTGTTGCCCTTGCTCAATATGCAACTGCGGACACAATTAATTTTATGATAACCCAAGGTCGGGGATTATTGTGTATGCCCATTACAAAAAAATATGCGGAAAAATTAAATTTTCCCCCTATGGTTTATAATAATAGCGATAATTTTTCTACTGCATTTACCATAAGCGTAGATCATATTTCAACAACTACTGGAATTAGTGCCTATGACCGACTTGTTACTATTAATAAAATCCTTGACCCAGCTTCTTCACCTAAAGACTTTCGTAAGCCTGGTCACGTTTTTCCTTTAATAGCTAAAAAAAATGGCGTTCTAGAACGAGCAGGACATACAGAAGCTGCTATTGATTTAGCAAAACTATGTAAAAGTAAACCTGCTGGAATTATTTGCGAAATATTAAATAAAAATGGCACCATGGCTAGACATATTGATTTAAAACAAATTGCAAAAAAATTTGATTTAAAAATTATATCTATTAAAGATTTAATTAATTATCGTAAACTAAATAATAAGCTAATAAACCGTGAAGTTGAAACAAAATTGCCTACTCAATATGGTAATTTTAATATAATTGCTTATTCAAGTATTATTGACAACAAAGAACACATTGCACTTATTAAAGGCAACCTATCCAATGCAACCGAACCTATTTTATTACGTATTCATTCTGAGTGCTTTACTGGTGATGTATTTTCCTCTTTACGCTGTGATTGTGGAACACAATTAGAAAAAGCCATGAAAATAATTGAAAAAGCTGGAATTGGTATTATTATTTATTTAAGGCAAGAAGGACGCGGAATTGGCTTAATTAATAAACTACACGCCTATAATTTGCAACAAAAAGGCTATGATACAGTTGATGCAAATAATAAATTAGGATTTGCTAATGATTTACGTGATTATGTTGTTGCTGCAAAAATTCTCAATGATTTAAAAATTAAAAAAGTAAAATTACTAACGAATAATCCAGAAAAAATTTATCAACTTGAAAAATATGGCATTAAGGTTATTGAACGTATAAATTTACAAGCTAGCATAGTCAAGGAAAACGCAGCTTACATAAAATCTAAAGTTGAAAAATTAGGTCATTACTACATAATAAAATAAGGAATAAATTATGATATATGAAAGTCAATTAATTGGCAAAGATTTAAAAATTGCTATAGTTGTAAGTAGATTTAATGAGTTTATTACTAGTAAACTATTATCAGGTGCAATTGACGGCTTAAAACGCCATGGAACTGAGTTAAATAATATTGATACTATATGGGTACCTGGAGCTTTTGAAATTCCACTAATTACTAAAAAATTAACTAAAACTAAAAAATATAATGCAATAATAACTTTAGGAGCAATAATTAGAGGTTCCACAAGTCATTATAATCATGTATGCAATGAAGTTACTAAAGGTATTGCTACAATCGCTTTAAAAGAAGAGATACCAGTTATTTTTGGAGTGTTGACTACTGAAAACATTGAACAAGCAATTGAAAGAGCTGGCACAAAAGCAGGAAATAAAGGTTATGAAGCAGCTATTAGTGCTATTGAGATGGCTAATTTAATAAAACTTATGGATTAATCTCTAAAGAGTTATAATTCCTACTGCAATTATTATAAATAAAAATGGAATTTTATGACAAACCTAAAAAATAAAAGTTTAGTATCAATAAATGATTTAACAAAAAAAGAAATTTTAGATATTATAAATACTGCTAAAAGATTTAAAGACGGGCTAATAAAATCTTCTTTAACTAATAAAGTTATTGCATCATGTTTTTTTGAACATTCTACCCGCACCCGTATGTCATTTGAAGCAGCAATTGCCAAGCTTGGCGGTAAAACTATAGGTTTTGCTGATAGTAGTTCAACTTCATTAGCTGGCAAAGGGGAAAGTTTAATTGATACGCTTAAAATTATTAGCGAATATGCCAATTTACTTATTTTACGTCATCCCTTAGATGGAACGGCACGACTTGCAAGCGATATTTGTAATATTCCAATTATTAATGCTGGTGATGGTGCAAATCAACATCCCACGCAAACACTTCTTGATTTATTTTCAATTGAAGATAGCCAAGGCTCTTTAGAAGGAATAAGTTTAGGCATTATGGGAGATTTGAAATATAACCGAACTGTTCATTCATTAATTACAGCAGCTCAATTATTTTCTATGAAATTATTTTTTATTTCGCCTCCTTCATTGCGTTTAGATGAAGAATCTTTATTTAAATTAAAATGCTCTGGTATTAAATATTCATTTCATCAAGCACCTGAACAAGTGATTGACCAACTAGATTGCTTATATATGACTAGGTTACAAAAAGAACGTTTTAATAGAGAAACTCATGATGAATATAAAATTTCTTTATCCTTGTTAAATAATGCCAAAGATAATTTAAAAATTTTACATCCATTACCACGTATGGAAGAATTGCCTCCTGAAATTGATAATAGCAAATTTGCTTATTATTTTACTCAAGCAAAAAACGGATTATATGTCAGACAGGCATTACTTGATATGATTTTAGGTGAAAATTAAAAAGCTGAAAGAGAAATTATGGAAAAACACATCGGTTATATTGAAAACGGTATTAATATTGACCATATACCTCAAGGTAATGCTTGGTATATAATTAAAATTTTAAAATTAGATAAATCTAGTTCTCAAGTTGGTATAGGTTTAAATTTACCAAGTAAAAAATTCGGTAAGAAAGATTTAATAAAAATAGAAAATCACTCTATAAGTCAAAACGAAATTGATTCAATTAGTACATTTTGTATGGGTAGCACTTTATCTGTTATAAAAGATTTTAAAGTAATTGAAAAGAAAACTTTAGAGTTACCTAAAAAAATAAATAATATTATTATATGCCCTAATATACGTTGTGTTTCTCGTTTGTATAAATCTCAATTTAATTCATCAATCAATCACAATCATAAAATTTATGTTAAGTGTTACTATTGTGAACAATCTTTTTTATTAAATGAGCTTTCTGAATACAAACTTGATTAATTTTTATCAAAGATTAACAATGGTTATAGTTAAAAATGTTCTAAACCCTAAACTTGAACGAGAAGATTTTACTTTTGCTAATAATGATAATCTTGAAATTGACGGAAGTAATTTATTAGCTTTACCTGGCTTGATTGATCCACATGTACATTTTCGTGTGCCTGGTTTAGAAGAAAAAGAAGATTGGCGCCATGCTGCCAAAGCTGCTTTTAAAGGAGGCTATACTACTGTATTTGATATGCCTAATACTAACCCTGCAACTATAACTTACGACCGATTACAACAAAAGTATGAAATAATTAATAAGCAACTAACTGAAATAAATTTGCCGCTTAAATATAAGCTTTGGTTTGGTGCTGATAAAAATAATTTTCAGGAAATTATTAAAGCAAAAGAAGCTAGGATTATTGGTATAAAGGTATTTATGGGGGCTTCAACCGGTGATTTATTAATGGATGATTTAAGTAGTTTACATGCAATTTATGCATTAGCTAGTGCTCATAATCTTATGATAGCTCTTCATGCTGAAGATGAATTAATTATCCAACAAAATTTAGCATTATATAAAGATAGTACTAATTATGCAGACCATTCTAAAATTAGATCAATTGAAGCTGCTGTAACTGCTATTAGGTTGGTAATTGAATTGGCAAAATTATATAAAGTACCATCTTATATTTTACATGTTAGCTCGCAAAAAGAAATTGAACTTATTGCCTTGGCAAAATCCCAAAATATTCCCATTTATGCAGAAACATGTCCTCATTATTTATTTTTAGATGATAGTTCTTATGAAACTTTAAATGGCAAAGCAAAAATGAATCCACCTTTAAGAAATAAAAATGAACAAAAATATTTATGGAAAGCTTTGAATGATGGCGTAATAGATACTATTGCTTCCGACCATGCCCCTCATACCTTAGAAGAAAAACAACAGCCTTTATGTAAATGCCCATCAGGTGTCCCTGGTATTGAGACTACACTACCTTTAATGATAAGTGCATATTTAGATAAAAAAATTAGTTTAAATAGAATAGTAGAATTACTTTACTCAAAAGCAAAAGAAATATTTAATTTGCCCACTAATGATGATTTAATTTTTATAGATATAAAAAATTATCGTAAAGTTAATGAACAAGACCTATGTACTAAAACTAAATGGTCGCCATTTGCTGGATTAAACTTGACGGGCTGGCCGCAATATGTGTATACTTGTGGTCGTTTTATAGATTTATCCAAATTATAACTGTTAAGGAAATAATTGAATGATTAATGCTTTAACTCCACAACAAATATTTGCAGAACATAAATTCATACCTGTTGTTGTTCTGGATGATGTACATAAAGCTATCTTATTAGCAAAAGCCTTATTAAAAGGTGGAATTAACATCATGGAAATAACTTTAAGAAGTAAAAACGCTTTTACTATAATTGAAACTATTGCAAATGATATTCCCGAGATGTTAATTGGTGCAGGAACTATTTTAAACTCTGATCAATATCATAAATCAATTAAACATGGAGCAAAATTTACCGTATCTCCAGGTTTAACTCCTGATTTAATTGATGTAGCAAAAGATTACGATATCTCTTTTATTCCTGGAGCAATTACACCCACAGAAATCATGTATGCAATAAACGCTGACTTTAATTATTTAAAATTTTTTCCAGCTGAAAGTTATAATGGTTTATCTATTTTAAAAGCTCTAACTTCTGTATTTTCACAAATTAAATTTTGTCCAACTGGCGGAATTTCTCTAGAAAATGCCAAGCAATATTTAAATATTCCTAATGTTGCTGGAGTGGGCTGTTCATTTTTAGCTGATAAATTTCTAATAGAAAATAGTAAATTTGATGAAATTACTCAATTAGCTGCTAAAACAATTAATTTGCTTCATCATGAATAAAGAAAAATTATTAAAATTTCCTTGTGAATTCCCAATAAAAATAATGGGAACAAATGCTCCTAATTTAATAGCAGAAATAACCGAAATTGTTTCTAAATATTACCCTCAATTAAATCCTAAAAAAGATATAGCTACTAAACATAGCTCTAAAAGTAATTATATTTCAGTTACGGTTACTATTTTTGCTACTTCTCAGAAACAATTAGATGATATTTATAACTCTTTAAACAAACATAAGTTAGTTAAATTAACATTATGAAAAAGAATAACTTACCTATACTTAATACTAATTTTATGGTAAAATTATTATTTATTTCACTCTTAACATGGATTTAGTATTAAATGCAATTTATAGCAAAAAATTTAGGAACCGTAGATTACCAAGAATCTTGGAATGCTATGAAAGAATTTACGGAAAATCGCCAAAATGACACTCCTGATGAATTTTGGTTACTTCAACATAATCCTGTATTTACTCTAGGTCTTGCAGGAAAAGTAGAGCATTTACTCAATAAAAACCATGCTATACCCATAATTCATAGTGACCGTGGAGGGCAAATTACTTTTCATGGACATGGACAAATTATTATTTATACACTAATTGATTTAAAAAGAGCTAAAATGTCTGTTAGACAATTAGTAGAAAAATTAGAATTAGGAATTATTAATTATTTAAATTATTTAGAAATCAATTCTACCAGTAATCGCTGTGCTCCTGGAGTATATATTCAAGGGAAAAAAATAGCTTCCCTTGGTTTGAAAGTTAGAAAAAACTGTACTTACCATGGTATCAGTTTTAATGTTTCTATGGATATTACTCCTTTTAATTACATAAATGTTTGTGGTTATGAAAACTTACAAGTAACTCAATTAAAAGAGTACATAGAAATTAATAATATTGAACAAATTGGTAATAAACTTATGGACCATATCGTTCATTCAATTTATCAAAACTAACATATGAATAATAAAATTAATTTTATAAAAATGCAAGGCTTAGGCAATGACTTTATTTTAATTGATAAAATAACAGAAGACATAGACCTTGACTCTAAACATATTAAATTTTTATGTAATCGTAAATTTGGTATTGGTTGTGATCAGCTCCTAATTATCGAAAAAAGTATTGATCCTCTTATTAATTTTAATTATAAAATATTTAATCAAGACGGAAAAGAAGCTCAACATTGTGCTAATGGCGCACGCTGTGTAATAAAATATTTAGTTAAAGATAAATTAATTTCTAATGATGTAATTACCTTAGGAACTAGAAATCGCATTATTTCTGGTTTTGTTTTAGCAAATGGCGATATAAAACTTAGTTTAGGAGAACCAGAGTTTTCTGCAGAAAAAATCCCTTTTATTCATAAAAACAATACTAATAATAAATATTCCATCAATATTGAAAATACTAATATTAACTTAGGTATAGTTTCTATGGGTAATCCTCATGCAATTATATGCCTTAACAATAAAAATGAATTAAACAATACTGATAAACTATCTAAAATAGCTAGATTACTGCAACAATCTAAGTATTTTCCTGAATCTGTAAATATAAATTTTTATTATGTTAAAGATAAATCAACTATTTTTTTACGAACCTATGAACGTGGCTGTGGTTTTACTTTATCATGCGGAACAGGTGCTGCTGCTACCGTTTGCTATGCAATTAAACAAAATGAAGTTGAAAAAGAAACTAAAGTAATTATGCAAGGTGGGGTATTAACTTTAATATGGGAGAATAAAGAAGTATTTATGATAGGAACGGCTGAGGAAGTATATCGTGGAACTATTGATATAAAAAATATTAATTTTGGTATCACTGAATTATCTAATTTTGAAGAAAGGATATTTTCATGAACCTCTCCATTGTACTACCAGGATTAATTTGGCTTGACAAAGGTGATATCAATTATTTATACCCCAAACTTAAAACCCCTAATCTTAACTCATTAATCAAACATAGTTATTTATCAAATTTAAACCATAGTTATAGTGATATTATATTATCAACATATTACGCTAATGATCCCAACGTAAAAAATAATGATAAAATTGCCGAACAAATTGCAAAAAGTAATAATCTTTCTCATTTTAAATATTATCTAATTGCCGAACCCACTCATTTAAGAGTTGATAGAGATCGTCTATTAATTTCTGAACCAGGATTATTACAATTAAAAAGAGAGGAAATGTTTATTATTAGAAATACTATTAATTCACATTTCAAAGATGAACTTAAACTATATAACATAACTGATGAATTATGGTTACTGGGAACTAATATTGATATAAGTAAAATAAATTTTTATCCTACTCTTGACATTATAGGTGAAAATATTGATGGATACTTAGCTCAAGGTGAAAATTCTATTCAACTAAATAAAATGTTAAATGAAATACAAATGCTTTTATTTAAACTTGATTTTAATAAAAAACGTAAAAGTGAAGGATTATTAAGTGTAAATAGCTTGTGGCTATGGAATAAAGATATTAAAAAAGAATTACTTAAAGAATTTGGTAAAAATACTAATATAAGTTCTATAAAAATGCCAGATAAGGATAAAAAAGATTTTTTATATTCCGGGTTAGAAGATGGTTCATTCAATAATAAGTTACTTATTATTAATCATCTGCATGCTTCTTGCTGTTATAGAGACCATCGTGCGTGGATAAATAATGTAGAAGATTTTGATAATAATTTAGGCAGTATACTAAATAGTTTTTTTAAAAAAAATAAAATTAAAAAATTAAATATCTTTTTACCACTTACAGATAAAACATTGAAATTACAACTAAATAGTATTGATAAATTTAAATTTTGGAAAAATATAAATTTATTAAAAATTGTTAAAGGATATGGTGCGTGAAATTTAATTTAAAAGACAGTTTAAAAGATTTGATGGGTACAAAAAAAACTCCTGATAAAACAAAAAAAGATGGCTCAACTAAAGCTAAACGAGTCAAACTAGTTAAACTTGACCAACAGCAAAAAATAACTGGACAAAAAATCCGTAGAGAACGAATTAGCATTAAGAATGATAAAGCAGTCAGAATTAGTAAAGCATTATCTATGTCAGGAGTTGGTTCTAGACGCTATTGCGATGAATTAGTTGCTGCAGGTAAAGTTTTAATAAACCATAAACTAGCAACATTAGGGCAAAAAATTACTAAAAATGATCAAATAGATGTTTTTGGTAAACGTATCATTGTTAAATGGCAAGATCGATTAGCTAGAATAATTATTTATCATAAACCTGAAGGTGAGATAATTTCTCGCTCTGACCCTAAAGGCAGAACTTCAGTATTTGAAAAAATACCTATATTAAAAAATACCCGCTTTAAAGCTATTGGCCGGTTAGATATTAATACTAGCGGTTTATTAATTTTTACTACTTCTGGTGACTTAGCTAATCATTTTACCCATCCTCGTTATGAAGTTGAACGTGAATACTCTGTACGTATTTATGGAAATGAATTATTACCAGAACAAATACGTCAGTTAAAAACTGGTGTTAAGTTAGATGATGGGATAGCTAATTTTACTAATATAGTAAAACTTGATGGGCAGAATGAAGATAGTAAAAACCATTGGTACCAAGTGATATTAAAAGAAGGAAGAAATCGTGAAGTGCGAAGGTTATTTGAATTTTTTAATTTAACTGTTAGTCGTTTAATAAGAACCCGCTTTGGACCAATTAATCTTCCTCCACGTTTAAAACGTGGGCAATATTATGAACTAAATGAAATTGAGGTTTCTCAAATTATGCAAAAATTTGGATTGGATTTATCAGGAAATAAAAAAACAATTGATAAAGGTTTAACAAAATGAGTATAAAATCAGATAAATGGATTAAAAAAATGGCAAGCCAATATGGAATGATTGAACCATTCGAGCCAGAACAAATTCGCTCTTTAAATGGGGATAAAATAATATCTTATGGAACCTCTAGCTATGGTTATGATATTCGCTGTGCTAATGAATTTAAAATTTTTACTAATATTAATAGTACTATTGTTGACCCTAAAAATTTTGATACCAAAAATTTTATAGAAATTAATGCTGATTTTTGTATTATTCCTCCTAATTCTTTTGCCCTAGCTCGAACAGTAGAATATTTTAGAATACCAAGAAATATACTAACTATTTGTTTAGGAAAATCAACTTATGCCCGTTGCGGAATAATTGTTAATGTAACCCCTTTTGAACCTGAATGGGAAGGTTATGTAACATTAGAGTTTAGCAATACAACACCTCTTCCGGCAAAAATTTATGCTAATGAAGGAGTTGCCCAAGTATTATTTTTTGAATCTGATGAAGAATGTAGCGTATCTTATAAAGACCGTAACGGTAAATATATGAAACAGGTAGGAGTTACCTTACCTAAGGCATAAATGCTTGCAATATTATTATTTAATATGGTATAATTCGCGCTTACCGCTTTTTGCCGTTACAAAAAAGTTTGGTGTTATTTAACATCTAGATTTAAAAAATAAAAGATTTTGTCTTTTAAAATTCCTTCCAAAACTTTTATAACACCCCCCAGTCAAAACTAGTACCGCCATTAAAAAAAAATATGCCAATGAATATAATAATAGGTATAATGGCTAAGCCTGCCATCATGTAAAAATATTCGCGTTGTATTCTTGACCTTTCTATCTTTTCAGCAATCAATGATACGATACAAATACCTGCAAATATAGGTGATGCAATAAAAGTAAGCAGCGTTGCTATATATTCATCTATAATCCACAAGCCCAAAAAAGCTATAGCTTCGATAATGAGTATTTCTTTATAATATTTCAAATCATTCTATTTTGATAATTGTTATTGTTTTTCCATTGATCGAATCCATTCAGATACCAGTTCAATTCCTTCTGTATGAGGGGTACGTCTTCCTAGTTCCGGCATCATTACGCCAGGTTCTGATGATCTCATACGATGTATGACAATGGATGCATCAGGATCACCCGGCACGATATCGTACTTTAACCCGCCTGATCCTCTACCTGCAGCCACGGGGCTTTTTTGTATTCCTATGACAGATTGATTTTGCTCTTCCGCTATGAGATACAACCCACTATTCTTTGCAGGACCTTCTTTTCTATGACAATGAGCACAATTGATATCTAAATAAGCTCTGCTTCTTTCTTCTATACTATAGGAATGGTTAGTCCAGTCTGCAATGGAAGGTATACTATCAATGGCTGGCAACTGCCTTATTTTTCCTTTACTTTGCAGATAAACCAATTGATTGACAGTTTCATTATTAAAGGCATAGATTTTGTTCAAATGTCGAGCTGACGGACCGATCGGTTCAATTTGTGAATTAAATTCGTGACAACTTTTACATTGCAAAATTCCTGGAATAGCATATTTTAAACTATGGTTTTTTCCTGCTTCATCTGTCCAATTAACTTGTTTATAGTCTCCTGCCAGTGAAAGATATGCATCTGTTTGTTCCTCATTCCATATATAAGTAAGAGCCATCCATGTATCGTTTTCTTTAATCAGGACCCTGGTTTCTATAATTTTATAGGACTTTTCAGGAGATGCAAAGTTTGAAGGATAATAGAAATATTTAAAAATCAAACTTCCGTTCGGGAATTTAAAAGCATCGGTAGGTTGATATTCCATGCTGCTTTCAGGAGGTAAATAAATAAATCTTTTTTTTAAAGCATAATCCGTAAAAAGAGATGAATTCAGATCATAAGCTATGACGGACTCTTTTGGCTGCATGGCAGAAAGTGGAGATAAAAACATATCATAATCAGACAATTTCTGTTTGTATGGATAAGCGGACGTATCTTCCGGTTTATTGGCATCGGTGACTTGTATGTATTTTTCTTCTTTACATTTGGTAAAAATTAAAACGCATATCAGAATATAAATGGTTAACGTTAGTTTGTATTTTGACGTTGTCATAATTAATTAATTGCGGTGGATACAACTATATTACCTAATGTCACTGTTGCCGGGGATAAAGCATTGGACTTACATAGGTAGGCCTTAATGTCGGTCTTCATATTTTCCAAATTTCCGGGAGCATTTAAATCTGCAAATGAAACTCCAGATTGATCAATGCACATTTGAATGTTTTTATCCGCTTCTCTGACAAAACCATCAAATAATATATCCGGTGTACTGAAAGGAAATTTCCACACAAGTAGTTTTCCAAAATCATTGCCAATATCAGGAAACCAATGCTTATTTTCAATTGAGTTGTGATGGATATGAATATGGTCCGGATATGGATTGTATAAAGTGTCAATCTCATATTTTCTATTGTGAGCAGCGGCGTTACTGTCTGTTTCTTTCTTTTTATCTTTTTCCATAGCCAGTACCAGTTCATAGCTGATAATGGCAGTACCTGAAGTTCTGTTGTCTTTTATTTCATTTCCGAAAATTTCAATTTCTCTTGTACTTAGCAACATTATTCCTGTTCCTGGCGGCACCATACCGACAATATTTCCTTTTGGCGCAAAATTTTTATGGTTATTATCTAGAATTTTATTGTTAAAAACCCTTGTATGTCTTCCGTATTGTGTAAGGCCAGGTAGATCAAAGACTAATATTCCGCCTGTATTATGATAAGTATGATTGTTGTAAATATCGACAAACCTGGAGTTTTCACTTTCTATTCCCGCCACATTTTCATATACTACATTATTTCTTATAATTACCGAGTCTGACTGACCGACATAAATACCTGCGTCAGAAGCCCTTGCGGAAATACAGTCTTCTATGAGTACATTTTTACAAAGCACAGGATATAGTCCATATGCACCATTGGTTTCTTTTGCGCCACCAGTCCAGTCTACTTTTATTTTGGAAAAGTGAATGCCGTTTGTATTGACAGCTTTTATATTATCGCCATTGGCATCGAGGATGGTCATGTCTTTGATTTTAATATTTTGGCAGTTGGATATTTTGATGCCCTCTGCGCCTTCTTCCTGTTCTTTGAAGGATAAAATGGTTTTATCTGTTCCAGCCCCTGAAAAAACGAAATCCATTTTATGATCT
>CALMTA010000071.1 GCA_937872505.1 uncultured Neisseriaceae bacterium
CTATTAGTGGAGTCTTTTCAGGATGTGTTAACAGCGGTGCAACTGGATTTGCTACCCCAACAGGCATAGTTTTTTATTAATTTAATCCACATCTTCCACTTTTAATCAAATCTTATTAAAAGTGGGAGATGTGTAAACTGATTTTTAATAATTATAGAGCTTATTTGACATAATATAATAAACTTGCTTGTAATAATATATTAATGAAAGTTTTAACTAGTTTAAATATAATCAAGTTTAATGCTTTATAGCTAACTCGATAAAGTCATTATAAAATTTTTTGATATTTCTTTTCAAATTTACCCAAAATTTTTTCAATTTGATTTAGATCTAGTGAATACGTTGTTAAATGAATTTGACATTACATTTTTCAACTGAAACTTTAAGTAGCGGTGATTTATTGAAACTAGCATTATTTCTAATCAAGCATTTTATGAAAAATAGCTTAATCGCGTTAACTATATTATAATTGATTCGTATTTCTTGTTTTGTCCACTTTTTTGGGTAAAGGTTCAAATGTAATTTGCACCAAAAAGTATTGATAATGTATAATCATGTAAAAAATAAAAGAAAAAGAAAGTCGTATGCATAATACAATTATAGAAATAGATAGCAAGCAATTTATAAAAAATTTACAAACAATCAGAAAACAAATTAACAATTTAAAATTTTGTCTTCCAGTAAAAGCAAATGCATATGGACACGGATTAGTAGGGATGTGTTTAATTGCTGAACCTTATATTGACTATTTTGCTGTTGCTTGTTTAGAAGAAGGGCAAAAATTAAGACAAAACGGGATTGTCAAACCAATTTTAGTTTTTGGTGGCTTCAGCGAAGAAGAAATTCCCGATTTAATTACTCAAAATCTTGAAATTACCATCTCCTCTCATTATAAAGCTCAACTAGTAATTAAAGTTGATACTGGCATGAATAGAATCGGTGTACGTTTAGAAAACGCTATGAAACTTATTCATGAAATATTAAATACTAAAGAGTTAAACTTAATTGGTGTTTATTCTCATTTTGCTAGTAGTGATAGTATAGACCAAGGTTTTTCTTTAATGCAACTTAAAAATTTTACTAAACTTGTACAAGATATAAAATCTATTAATCCTAATATTATTTGTCATTTAGCCAACTCTGGAGGAATTATTAATTATCCAGATTCTTATTTTGATATGGTAAGACCAGGTATTCTTGCTTATGGTTATCTGCCTATTCAGCCTATACATAACCAGTTTAAAGAGATTAAACCCTGTTTTAGTCTTAAATCAAAAGTGATTTATTTTAAAGTAGTAGCTAAAAATCAAATAATTAGTTATAATCAATCTTATATCACTAAAAAAGATACTCGCGTAGTAACTATTCCGATTGGTTATGGTGATGGTTATAGGCGAATGCTAACTAATATTGGCGAAGTATTAATTCGCGGAAATAAATATAAGGTTGCAGGTATTATTTGTATGGATATGTTTATGGTAGATATTGGAAACTCTGAAAGTTATGTTGGTGATGAAGTAATATTAATCGGTAAACAGAATGAAGAAGAAATTACTCTTGAAAGTATAGCTCAAAAATGTAACACTATTATAAATGAAATATTAGTAGGTTTTAATGAAAGAATACCCCGAGTCTATTTTTAAACCTTCAAACATATTCTAAATTTATAAACAATCGCTTTAATACTCACTTTTTGGAAAGATTTGCTAACTAATTATTAATAGTTTAGTTAAAATAGGGGGTATTAATCTAAAATTAAGGAATAAAAAATAATGATTAGAACAAGATTTGCTCCTTCCCCTACAGGTTTTTTACATATTGGAAGTGCTAGAACAGCATTATTTTGTTGGGCATTTGCTCAAAAAAATAAAGGAGCTTTTATTCTGAGAATAGAAGATACAGATATAGAGCGTTCAACACAAGAATCAGTAGATAGTATTATTAATGCAATGGATTGGTTAGGACTAACTTATGATGAAGGTCCTTATTATCAAACAAAACGTATGTCTCGCTATAAGGAAGTATTAGAACAGTTATTAATGAATGACAAAGCATATTATTGTTATTGTACTAAAGAAGAATTGGATTTAATGCGTGAAGAACAAAAAGCAAAGGGTTTAAAACCTAAATATGATAGGCGTTGTTTTAATAGTAAAACACTTAAATCAGGGATAAATCCAGTTATTCGTTTTAAAAATCCAGATACAGGTAGTGTAATATGGCATGACTTAGTAAAAGGAAAAATAGATATTTCTAATAGTGAACTAGATGATTTAATTATTGCTAGAAGCGATGGTACCCCGACCTATAATTTTTGTGTGGTGATTGATGATTTAGACATGCAAATTACGCATGTGGTTAGGGGAGATGATCATGTTAATAATACGCCCAGGCAGATAAATTTATTTTATGCTTTAGGTGCAGAAGTGCCAATTTATGCACATTTACCAATGATTTTACGTGAAGATGGAAAAAAAATGTCAAAACGTACAGATTCAGTTAGTGTAATGCAGTATAAAGATATGGGAATATTACCTGAAGCCTTATTAAATTATTTAGCACGTCTTTGCTGGGGACATGGAAATGATGAAGTTTTTTCTATAGAACAGTTTGTTAAATGGTTTGAATTAGATAAAATTTCATCTTCTCCTGCAAAATTTGATATAAAAAAATTATATTGGGTGAATAAAGAGCATATTCAAAAAAAGCCAAATCAAAAACTTGCTGATTTAGTTTTTAAAAGTTTTCATAAGAAAAATATTATAATAGACGATATGCAAAAGTTAATTGAAATTATTAATTCTATTAAATTAAGAGTAGATAATTTAAATAGTTTAGTTCAAGAATGTAGTTATTTTTATCAATATGTAGAAGCAAATGAATTAGAAAAATCACAATATTTAACAAGTGAAACCATTAGTATTCTAAATAAATTTGCTATAAATATATCATCCCTTGAAAACTGGAGTATAGAAGCAATTAAGGTATTTATTAAAGAGTTTTGTGAAAATAATAATATCAAGATGCCACAATTAGGAATGCCTCTTAGATTGAAATTATGTGGGACAATAAAAGCGCCGGCAATTGATATGATAATTTATTTTTTAGGTAAAAGTGAGGTTCTTAGAAGACTTAAGGTGTAACGGTATTATAAAATGCAATGTTGAATAAAAAATCTATCTATATTTATATATAAAATAAATTATTGCATATTTTTAAATTTTAGGCAAATGAGGAATAAGCAATTATTGTACTAAATCCCTTAATTCTCTTTTAAGAATTTTGCCAGTAGCATTTTTTGGGAGTTTCTCCATAAAATATATTTTACGAGGTATTTTAAAAGTAGCCAAATGAGGTTTTAAAAAATCTTTTAATTCTTGTTCTGTAGCTTTTTCATTTTCTTTTAATTCTATATAGGCAACTGGAATTTCTGTTTCTTCTTTATCTTTAACCCCAATAACAGCACAAGCATTTATTGAATTATGTGTATATAACACTTCTTCTACTTCGCGAGGATAAATATTCATGCCTTTATGAATAATAAGGTCTTTTTTTCGATCAACGATAAAGATATAACCATCTTTATCTATTTTACCTAAATCACCAGTTTTGAACCAGCCATCAATAATTGCTTCCATAGTTTCTTGTGGACGATTATAATAGCCTTTCATTACGCAGTCGCCTTTAACGCAAATTTCACCAATTTGATTTATAGGTAGTTCTTTCATATCTTCATCAAATATTTTAACTTTATATCCGGTTAATGGCTTACCTACGGAACCAAAACGATTTTCTTCAGGAGTATTGCAAGATACAACAGGAGAACATTCACTAATACCATATCCTTGAAGAAGTTTACCTCTTTTAAATGATTTAGAAAACCTTTTAGCTATTTCATCGGATAGAGGAGCGGCTCCAGAAATAAATCCTTTAACATTATGAAACCAATGGAAATACCAAGGTAATTTTGCTCGAGCCATGGCGCTATAAATATCAGGTACACCTGTAAAAAATCTACAGCGTTTAAATAAAAGTTGTTTTAATAAATATTTAAAATCTTTTTTATTACTAACGGAGCGGATAATAATTATGCTACTATTAGTAAATATAGGCAAAATTATAGTTACAGTAAGAGTAAAAGCATGAAACATAGGTAAATAACAAATCATTTTTACTTCCCCATTATTTGCTTTCATGAGAGTTTTTGAGCCAAAACAGTTTGATAACACATTTTTAAAAGAAAGGATAGCCCCTTTAGGTTTTCCCGTAGTTCCTGAGGTATAAACGATTAAAGCATCTTCATCTTCAGTAGCATTATATGCAGGGGTTGAACTTATATTATTAGAAATTATTTTGGCAAAATCAAAATTTCTTTCGTTTTCAACTGGAAAACCATCAACCCAAATAATTTTTTCTATATCTGTTTTTATTAATAAATTTTTTGTTTCATGGGCAAATTTATTAGAGGAGAATAATAACTTTGTTTGAGAATCATTTAAAATGTATGCTAATTCATCTTCTTTTAAAAAGTTATTAATAGGAACTGCAATCGCACCTATTTTACTAATAGCAAATAAACTTACAACAAATTGCCAGCAGTTTGTCATAATAAGGGCAACTTTATCTTTTTGTTTGATATTATTTTTATGTAGAAAACTAGCAATTACATCTATATGTTTT
Organism: uncultured Neisseriaceae bacterium; assembly: GCA_937872505.1. GTDB lineage: Bacteria > Pseudomonadota > Gammaproteobacteria > Burkholderiales > UBA11063 > Aquella. Next base: position 4,681 of record CALMTA010000071.1, read on the forward strand.
TTTAATTCTTTATTGGTAAATTTTAATTCATGCTCAAATATAATAGTATGGTTAGGTGCTTTTTTGTTGTTTTCTTCTATAATTTGGTAGAAATTATCAAATTGATATTTTTGCATATTATTAATACTTTCTATATAGGAAATATATAAAATGACCAATTTTAAGAGGTCTATTGTGCCATATTAGATATTTATGTATTTTAAGATTATGAATATACTTATTATATAGCAATATATGATAAAATAACGATTCTTAAAATTAAAGTATTAAAGGTGTAAAAAATTTTATCTAACTTAAATTCTGAACAATTAAGTTCTGTTAAACATTTCAAAGGTTCAATGTTAGTTTTAGCAGGAGCAGGTAGTGGTAAAACAAAAGTTTTGACAACTAGAATTGCCTGGTTAATTAAAGAACATAATGTTAATTTGCGTGAAATTTTAGCAGTTACTTTTACAAATAAAGCTGCTAAGGAAATGTTAAATAGAGTTTCTAGCTTATTGGAACAAGATACTAGAAGCATGTGGATAGGAACCTTTCACTCTATTGCTTTAAGATTACTAAGTAAGCATCATGTTGAAGCTGGGCTA
>CALMTA010000072.1 GCA_937872505.1 uncultured Neisseriaceae bacterium
TAAGCTTCAATATCAAGCTGATCATAAATCCGGGGGGAAGCCTAGTAATAGAACAATTGAAGAAAAGTTGTTAATGACGCTAGAATATTGGCGGGAATATAGAACATATTTTCATATTGCAAATAGTTATAATTACAGTAAACTTGCTGTGAAATAAACATAAATGTTAATAATTATGGTTAAATCATGCTTTGTGGTATTTTTTAAAATATTTTTGGATTATAAAAACATGGATGTAGCAAGAGCATTAAAAAATAATAGAGTATTAAAATCATTAACTGGGTTAAATATTATTGCTTTTAATAGTTTATCTAAAATATTTGAATCTGAACTGAATAAGTTACATTTAGAGGGTATAGACTTTAAAAAAAGACAGCGTGCTTTAGGTGGTGGCAGAAAAAGCAAAATAGAAACAGCAAAAGAAAAACTATTCTTTTTATTATTTTATTTTAAAGTATACCCTACGTATGATGTTGCTGGTTTTTTATTTAATGTAGATAGATCGCAACCTTTCCATTGGGTTAAAAAATTAGAAGAAGCTCTAGAAAGAAGTTTAAAGCGAGCACTAGTGTTACCTAAGCGTAAGATTAATAGTATTGATGAATTTTTTCGGTTATATCCTGATGCAAAAGATGTTTTTATTGATGGTGTATAAAGAAAATCATTACGTCCTAAAAAAGTAAAATCAGCCACCAGAAAATATTCTGGTAAAAAGAAAACCCATACTCGTAAAAATATTGTTATTACAAATGAGAAACGAGAAATACTAATTCTCTCAAAATCTAAAAATGGCAAATTTCATGATAAAAAAATGCTAGATAAGTCTGGCATCTTGCAATGCATTCCAAAGTGTTGTACTATATGGGTAGATAAAGGATTTAAAGGAATAGATAAATTAACTAAATCAAGAATTATGATGCCTAAATTCAACTCAAAGAAAAATCCTTTAACACCATCTGAAAAACAAGATAATGCAACCATTTCTGGAATTAGAATGATTGTTGAGCATGCTATCGGTGGATTAAAAAGATTTGCTATAATTGCTAATCCATTTCGTAATAAAAATGGTAAAGATGATAAAGTTACTGAATTATGTGCAGGATTATGGAATTATCATTTAGAATTTAGTAAATAAAAAACATTATTGAAAGAAAATGTATTTTATTTATAAAAATAATTATTTCACAACAAGGTTAGTGAGTCTCAAACGTATAAAACCATTAAGTGGGTTGAAAATACGTTAATAAAATCAGGGGTATTTAATATTCCCGGTAAGAAGAAACTACATACTCTGGATAAAGAATCAGTTGTTCTTATTGATGTTACAGAATCTCCAATTGAGAGACCACAAAAAAAAGCAGCGCAATTATTATTCAGGCAAGAAAAAGCGTCACACATTGAAAACACAAATAATTGTGAATAAATTAACTACAGAAATAATTTGTATTCATACTGGAAAAGGTAAAATGCACGATTTTAGAGTATTTAAAGAATCAAATTCACATATTGCTTCAGCAGCTTGTGCAACAGCTGATTCTGGCTATCAAGGGTTGCAGAAAATTCATGCAAATACAGCGTTGCCCAAAAAGAGAACAAAGAAAAATCCATTAACTAATGAAGATAAAAAGAAAAATAGCGAACTTGCTTCTAAACGTGTGCTCAATGAGAATGTTATCGGGGTTGTTAAACGATTTAGAATCGTAGCTGAAAAATATCGTAACAGAAGAAAAAGATTTAATTTAAGATTCAGTTTAATCGCGGGAATTTATAACTTTGAGTTAAATTTATAGGTTACGAAAGAGGTCTAATGAATTTGAAATAAATAATGCTATTGAATATTTAAAAATGGTTGATTTACAAAAAGTAAAAATCATATAACGCCAACTCGGGATAAGGATTTTATATAACATATTGGTTTTATTTCATTTATATCAATTAAAATAAAATTATAGTTTATTTTATAAAAATCAATAGTTTAAAAATTTTCAGATTAGTGAGTTTATTAAATAATAATAACACTAAATCATTCTTTATAAAATTAATCCAATATAAATCAATGAGTTATTTCTTTCCTTATCCCGAGTTGGCGTATATAGTATCTCAAAAAATCATTATGATTATAATAATTCAAAAGGTAATTAATTTGCTTTGCTCTTAAAAAATTTTAAAGCAAAATTATTTTTAACTACTTTTGAGCAACTATTAAAGAATAATAATAGTGTGTCTTTACATAATTACAGTTTTTAAATCCTATAAACTCCAATATGTTAAATAATTGAGACTTAGTAACCTGTTGTGACCCATGATTTACATACATTAATAAATTAAATGCTGTTGCTGTTATAGGACTACACCTATTTTCATCTAATAACATCTCATGTATAAATATTTTCCCATTATTGGGTAAAGCTATAAAGCATTTTTTAAGCAATACCTTTACATATTCTAGATCCCAATCATGCAATATATTGCTTAATAATATTCCATCAAAATCCTCTGGAAAATTATCATTAAAAAAATTTCCAGAATAAATATTAATATTTTCATTTTTTATATTATTTTCTAATATATTACAAACTGTAGGTAATTCAAATATAGTAGCTCGTGATTCTGGGTAACAATTAATAAAATACTCTGAAAAACATCCAGACCCACCACCAATATCTAATAAATGTGTTGTATTTGCAAATATACCACTATCTATTGCTGAAATTGCAGCTGGAAAAATTGAACTATGCATTATTTTGGTAAATGTTTCTGCAAAATTAGCATCTAAAGTTCCATGTTTCCACATATCTGATAAACTTTTGCCTTCATTATTTAATAACTGTTCTGGTTTTTGAGTTATAGCTACAAGTATTCGTTTATATTCTTCTGTATCATGCGTTCAAACAAATGCATTACCCCAATAACATAAGGATTCTGGAAGTAAATAATTTTTGGAAATAGTAGTTAATGATACTTCATTATTTGAATAATTTAATAAACTAATGCTAGTTAAAAAACATATTAATGCTTCTATACCTTGCTTATGCATCCCTAAATATTGAGAAATAGTCTCAATAGATGTATATCCATTATTAATACATGAAAAAAGATTTATTTTATCAGCCACACCTAAAGATGGCAGAAAAATTCTGCTTAACCATAAACCCCATAAAATACTATCACTATTGATAGATTGATTTAAACTATTATTCATTATGAGTGAAGTATCAAAATGACTCAGTGATTTCGATGTTTTGACATGTTCAATAGAGTTAGTATTTTTTAAGTTATATTCCATTAAAATTCCAATAAATATTTTAATATAAGTTGAAATTATACTGTTTTTCTTACTTTCCCGCAAAATCTCATTTTTTGCATAGGATTATATTTTAGTTTTTTCTAAATAAGAGTAACTAATCTATCTATTCTTTAATAAATAACTTGGAGCAGGGAATACACCATTATATTCTGCAGCTAAGCTATGATGTATTGATGCAACCACATCATTAAATTCTTTTAATTCTAATAAAGTAGCACGTAATGCATTCAAACGACTTTGGCTTCTATATGGATTTTTTATTTCTTCTTTATAATCGAACCATTCTTTAATTGCAATTATTTCCTCTTCATTAAAGCCATTATAGTTAAATTCTGGTTTGAGAGGTGAATATAATATTCCTTTAGTTCTATTATTGGCAAATCTTGTTTGTCCTTTTATAATAATTTTATCCTTTTTGCTTTTATT
>CALMTA010000073.1 GCA_937872505.1 uncultured Neisseriaceae bacterium
TAATAATAATGCAGGATAAGCCATATTATTAGTATCTATTGTATCACTATCTATTTTAATGTTATTTAAATGTTTATAAGGAGAATCACTTTTATAACCTTTCATTTGTAAATCATTAATTTGCCCTCCTGTTTGAAATTTTCTACTTTGTGCTATTCCTCCAAAATATCTTTTAGGTTTTTTTATTTGTTCATACATTCTTTCGTTTATTTCTTTTTCCTCTTTTTCAGACATAGGATAAGAATCTTTTCTTTGCGTAGGATAATAAGAAGGTTTTGGACTAACATATGTTTTTGGAACAGTGTCTTTTTTAATTATAGGTATTATTGGTTTTTGCTCATTTATAACAGGTGGTTGAGGAGAAATTATTTCTTCTTTTTTAGGTTTAAAAATTACTTTTTGTTTAGGTGGAGGAAATATTGCTCCTGGATTACTATCCATTTCAATACCTTTTGTACTTTCTCCTTTATTACTATCAATTAATATATAAGGCATTGTTTCTTTAAAAATAACACCGTCTTTATTTTTAACACCATCTCCTATCATAGGACTATTCATTGCTGCTCCCGTTGTGTTTTTTATCCAATTAATTTTAAATCTGCCTTCGTTTCTAAATTTCTGTCCTTCTTCCCAACTCATCAAACCCTTTTCAGTAGCTGCCATTGCTTTGTCATAAGGAGTAATGTTAGTAGTGTTTCGCCAGTCATATTCTCCTACTGCTCTATCATAATTAGCTTGTTTTGAATGTTCTAATTCTGACATATTAATATAATCGTATGGTCTTTTACTTTTTAAATGTAATTCTAAGCTATCCTCATAAGCTCTTTTTCTTTTTTCATATTCTTTTAAATCACTAATTTCAATTGGTTTAGCTTGTTTTACTTCTACAGGCTTATTTGGATTATAATTAAATTCTTGGTCTATAGGTCTTCTACTTTCTATTTTATTTAACCAAGAATATTTATTAGTATTAATTTTTTGGGAAGAATTATAATTATTAATTACGTTAGGATTTGTCAAACTTAGCATATTCATAGTCCCGTCATTATTATAAATAGATTTATTTTCAACTCTTTTATCTTTTATTTCAAATTCAGGTAAATTTACTTGAGGTAAGCCATTTTGAACAGGTAAAACATTAATAGATTTTTTAGAATTATCAGGTTTAAATGCAGGTACTCTAATACCAGGATAAGAATGATATATATTATCATTAATATTAGCTTTTCCAGCATTTTGATACTTTTTAGTCATATATTTTTTATTCTGTATCATAGTTATTTAATATTT
>CALMTA010000074.1 GCA_937872505.1 uncultured Neisseriaceae bacterium
TTCTAATGAACATGGAATCTTTTCTCCCACAGTTTTTTTTGAAGCAGATATTCTATCTTCTAATTCAGTCATTTAATTATTTATTTAATCGGAATTGTAAAAGCTCTTCCGTTTCTGTAAATATTATGAGTTAAAAAATTTAAAACAATACTTATTGCAATCACAGCAATAAATAATAAACCGGAAATCGGCGAATTAGTTGACCCAATAAGCCCAGCAAAATATCCGGCTACTGCCGAAACAATAAAACCAACAATAAGCACCATGAACAAAATAGCTATTGATAAAGTTAAATTAATACTCAAACTACATACTGTTAAACAATTTAATTGATTATATATTAATATAACTATAGGAATTGAAGCAATAATAAGAACAACAAATAGTTTTTTAATATTTAAATCTAAATCCTTATAATCTATATGGGTTATATTTTTTAAAGCATTAAGAGATTCTTTTACCCCTTTAATAATAGGATTAATTAACATAGTTATAGTTGCAATACCAGCAAAAATCATTACACCAATCCCTATTGGACGAATATAGTTTTTCCAAGTATAAAAGGCACTACCTACTATATCAGCACTATCCTTAATTCCATGAATTGAAGTAAATATAGGTAAAAAGACAGCCCAGGCGACTATTGCCGCCAAGAAACTAACAAATGTTGGATTAAATCCAATCAAATATCCAGCTCCTAGCATTGCTGGTGAAAAACTAATAGCTGCACCAAAAAGATTATTGCCAATTTTAAATATTTTATTATAAGCACTAGCAAAAACTTGTAACCCTGTTTGAAAAAAACTTAAAAGTGCTGATATAATAGAACCCATAACAAGCATTTTTAAACCAGTTTTATCAGAAGTAGCCGTAGTTGTTAATAAAACTTGTCCTATGGCCTGACCTTCTGGAAAAGCTAATGTCTTATCTGCCAATAAAACTTTTCGTAATATTATTGAAAATATAACGCCAATTAAACCGCCTGACAAGCCTACTAGAACAATGCTCCAGTAATCAAACTGTTTCCATATACCTAAAATTAATAATGCAGGAAATACAAAAATAACTACTGTAGCTGCCGCTTCCCCTGTTGAAGCTATAGTTTGCGAAATACTATTTTCTAAAATACTATATTTTTTAAATAATCTTAAAAACCCCATTGCTACAATAGCTGAGGGAATTGATGCACTAACTGTTTGTCCAATTTTTAATCCTAGATAAACATTCGCTCCACAAAAAACAAGTGATAAAACTAATCCAATTACAAGTGCTTTTATAGTCAGCTCAAGCTGTTTTGGCTGCATCTTTTTATCCTTAATAAAATTTTTAAATTACATTTAGCAAAATAATCAATCAGAATTATTTTTATAAATTTAATTATCTATTTTGCAAAGTTGATTATTGTCGCTGATTCTTTTTGTACTTGTCAATAACATTTTTGTCAATTTTTAAAATCTCATTCAAACTTATTGTAAATTGATTAACTGATAAAATTAAATATAAAATAAATTTTTGATAAATTTGCATAATCTTCTAATTTACTTGATATAATCTTAGGCTTTAATATTATACAAAATATACTTTTAAAAGAAATTTTTATATGCAAATTACGCTAATTTATGGAAAAACATATTTATCAAATGTTAAGTTAAAATCACTTAGAGATAATCTTTTGCCAAACGCTCTAGGTGCTAACAACTATTTAGTAGCAAAAGAAATATATTTTATTCTCCATGAAAAAAACTTATCTAATGACACTTTAATAAAATTATATCAACTTCTTAATGGAAATGATAATACAGCTAAAATAATACTTGATAACTCCAATATAATTATTGCTCCAAGAATTGGCACTATTTCATCTTGGTCATCTAAAGCAACTGAAATCGCAAAAAGATGTGGAATAAATGACATAACGCGAATAGAAAAAGGAATTTACTACCAATCAACAATACCCCTAAATCCAATATTGAATATGATTCATGATAAAATGGTAGAGTCTATTATTAACACCCCCAATATATTAGACTCATTTTTTAATCAGCATAACCTTTCTAAAAATCGTACATTCTTAGAAATTGATATATTAAATCAAGGTAAATCTGCATTAAATACAGCTAACATAAATATGGGGTTAGCGTTAGCCTCCAATGAAATTGATTATTTATATGATAATTACAAAAAAATTAACCGCAATATAACAGATGTTGAACTTATGATGTTTGCCCAAGTAAATAGTGAACATTGCCGCCATAAAATTTTTAATGCTCAATTTTTTATAAATAATGAAAAACAAGAAAAAACCTTATTTCAAATGATAAAAGATACTTTTAATCATACTCCTAAAAATATATTAGTTGCATATAATGACAATTCTTCAGTTATTTATGGAAATGAAATTAAAAGTTTTTCTCCTAACCCTATTACAAATGAATACGCTTTTAATTCTAAAAAAATGCATATTCTCATGAAAGTAGAAACTCACAATCATCCAACTGCAATTTCTCCTTTTGCCGGAAGTGCAACCGGTAATGGTGGCGAAATACGTGATGAAGGAGCTACTGGACGAGGAGCTACTCCCAAAGCAGGATTAACTGGTTTTAGCGTTTCTTATATTTCATTATTCAATAATTATAAATCTATTGGTAAACTGGAATACATAAAATCAGCAAAAGAGATTATGTTAGAAGGTCCAATTGGTGGAGCTAGTTTTAATAATGAATTTGGCCGCCCTAATTTATGTGGCTATTTTCGTAGCTTTGAACAAATTGTAAATAATACTTATTATGGATATCATAAACCTATAATGATTGCTGGTGGATATGGAAATATTGAAGATTCACAAGTTAATAAACAACATCTTAATGATGGTGCTTTAATAATTCAAATTGGCGGGCCTGGCTTTTTAATTGGTTTGGGTGGTGGAGCTGCTTCATCCATGGCAGGAGGGCAAAATAATGTTGAATTAGACTTTAATTCAGTTCAAAGATCAAATCCTGAAATGGAACGCAGAGCTCAAGAAGTAATTGATAGTTGCTATAAACTGGGTAAAGATAATCCTATTTTATCAATTCATGATGTAGGTGCCGGAGGTTTATCAAATGCTGTTCCAGAACTAGTACACGGTTCGGGTATGGGGGGAATTTTTGAATTACGAAAAATTCCTATTCAAGATACAGAAATGTCGCCATTAGAAATTTGGTGCAACGAATCTCAGGAGCGTTATGTATTAGCAATTATGCCTGATAGCTTAGCAATTTTTTCTAAAATTTGTGAACGTGAAAATTGTCCGTTTGCTGTTATAGGTCATGCTACTAAAAATAAACAATTAATCTTATCTGATAATAAATTTAAAAATAAGCCAATCGATATCGATATTGACATATTGCTTGGCAAACTTCCTAAAATTTCTATTTATAGCCAATTAACCAGCATAACTACGAATGAAAACTATAACTTAAAAAATATAAATATACTCGAAGCTCTTTATAAAGTAATTGCCCACCCTACTGTTGCTAGCAAATCATTTTTAATTACAATTGGTGACAGAACCGTTGGTGGAAAAACAGTTCGTGATCAAATGGTTGGTAAATGGCAAATTCCTGTGGCAAATTCAGCAATAACTATTTTTGACTTTGAAGAAGAATTTGGTGAAACTATGGCTATAGGTGAAAGAACTCCTATTGCTACCCTTAACCCCGCAGCTTCAGGTAGAATAGCTGTTGCTGAAGCTTTAACAAATATTGCTAGTGCGTATATAGAAAATATTAACGATATAAAATTATCGGCTAATTGGATGGCTAGCTGTGGCAGCAACAATCAAGATGCACTATTATATGAAACTGTAGCTGCTGTAAGTTCAATATGTAAAGAATTAAATATTGCTATACCTGTTGGTAAAGATTCATTATCAATGAAAATGCAATGGAGTGCAAATAATAAAATTAATGAGGTAATTTCTCCAATATCAGTAATTATTTCTGCTTTTGCTCCTATACCTAATGTTCTTAAACATAAAACACCTGAATTAGTTAATAATATAGATTCTTCAATTATTTTAGTTGCATTAAATAATAAAACTCGAATGGGTGCTAGCATTCTACAAGAATGTTATAATGAGATTACAGGTAATACTCCTGATGTAGATAATGCTCAATCGCTAAATAATCTATTCAAGTTATTAATGGAATGCCATGAACAAGAATTAATTTCTGCTTATCATGATAAATCTGATGGAGGCTTAATTAGCACAATTTGCGAAATGGTTTTTGCTAGCCGTATCGGCGTTAAACTAGACTTAAATATTACTGATAATAAAGTTATTGAATTTTTATTTAATGAAGAAATTGGCGTTATTTTACAAATTTCTAACAATAATTTAAATAATTTTATAAAATTAGCAGAAAATTATAACTTATATCATAACATAATTGGTACTATTATTCATTCAGATAATTTACAGATATACAATAATCAGCAATTACTAATTAATGAATCAAGAATTAAATTACAAGAAACATGGTCTAATGTAAGTTTTACTATGCAAAAACTACGTGATAATCCGGAATGTGCTATTAGTGAATATAAAACTATTAATGCCAAAAATACCGGATTATTTTCTAAATTAAGTTTTGATATTAAAACTCTAGAAGCACCAAATTTAAATTTATCCAAACCAAAAATTGCTATATTAAGAGAGCAAGGTATAAATAGTCATAATGAAATGGCTGCTAGTTTTACTAAAGCTGGATTCAATGCTATTGATGTTCATATTAATGATATTTTAAATAAAAAAATTAGTCTTTCTAATTTCTCTGGTATTGCCGCTTGTGGTGGATTTAGTTATGGCGACGTTTTTGGCTCTGGCTTTGGTTTTGCAAAAACCATTTTATTCAATAATTATTTAAAAGATGAATTTAGTCAATTTTTTAATAGAAATGATACTTTTGCTCTAGGTGTATGCAATGGTTGCCAAATGATGGCCCACTTAACAGAAATTATTCCTGGATCTACACATTTTCCTAAATTTAAACGTAATTTATCTGAACAATTTGAAGCTAGATTAGTTATGGTAGAAATTACTCCATCACCTTCTATTTTATTTCAAGATATGCAAGGCTCTCAATTACCAATTGTAGTGTCTCATGGAGAAGGTTTTGCCCAATTTGCAAATAATGAATCATTAAATCTAGCCAAAATCGCTATGCAATTTATTGATAACTCTGGCAGTATAACTACTGAATACCCATTTAACCCTAATGGTTCACCAGCTGGAATTACCGCAGTTACAAATGATGATGGACGTTTTACAATTATGATGCCCCATCCTGAACGAATCTCAAGAACTATGCAGATGTCTTGGCATGATAAAAATTGGGGTAAAATGAGCCCTTGGT
>CALMTA010000075.1 GCA_937872505.1 uncultured Neisseriaceae bacterium
CCCTTTAATTTATCAAGTATTCCAGTTGCCATCATTGTGGGTACAGTTTTATACTATATTTTAATTCCTTTTAAATTAAGTGGTAGTATGCCTAATTTAACTGGTTCATTTAATTTTATATTTCCTATACCATCGTTAGCATTTATTAAAGACTTTAATCATATTATAGCTTATATACCCGTAGTAATCCCTTTTGCTTTATTAGTTATTTTTGGTTCTATGGCGGTTGCTGAAAGTTCAGCCTCTATGAATGAGAACTATAAAATTAGAGATTTAATAATAATTGATTCAATATCTACTTTTATTATAGCATTGTGTGGGGGTATTTCACAAACTACTCCTTATGCTGGGTTTCCTGCATATAAAAAGCTGGATGCACGAGCTGGGTATTTATTAATTAATATTATAGTTGTAGGAGTTGGCGGGTTATGTGGGTTAGTTGCATTTTTAGTAAATATAATTCCAGAAGCAGCATTAGGTCCGGTTTTATTATTTGTTGCTTTTGAAATTGCATCGCAAGGGTTTATTCAATGTGACAAAAAATTTACAGTTGCTATTTTATTTGCGCTATTTCCCTCATTAGCAAGATTACTGGCGATTAAATTTACTAATGGTTCATTAATAGAAGTAGGGAAGCTGCAAAGTTTATGTTTTTTAAATTGTTCTTCTGGAATTTCTGATACTTTAGCAATAATTATGTTAGGTAATGGTTTTATTATTACAGGCACACTATGGGGAGCATTGCTTTGTTTTGCAATTAGTAAAAAATGGAATGAAAGCGTTAGTTGTGCTTTATTACTTAGTATATTTTCATATTTTGGAGTTATACATTCAATTTATATAACAGGAAAAATGTATATTCCTTATAATTTGCCAGAAGATGTAAAACATATTCCACTTGAAGTAAGTTTAGGTTATATTGCAGTTGCAATAATAATTTTTATTTTAAGTAAATTTAGGAACCAAATAAATTTAGATTAGACATCTTTAATTTAGGGGTGAATTTCTCACCGTTAATATTAATTTAAAAAATACTTTTATTAAATAAAAAATAAAATTCTACGTTTAATTTTTAGCGTAATAATTAACCCGTAAAATTATTTGCTATCGTTGAAATGCTTATGTTAGAATCGCTCTTAAACAATAAATTGAGTACATTAAATATTTTAATTTACTCAATTTATATGCTAATTTTAATTATTATAAATTTATTTAATAGGGGGTGTTTATGAAATTAATGTGGAAAAAAGGTTTAGCACTTTTTAGTTTTATTTTCTTTTTATCTGCGACTCAATTTGGTTGTCTAGGTATAGATGATAATGGTAAAAAACAGGAACCACAAGTAGCGTCATTGCAATCTATGACAATTATATCAGATGGTGGTAATTCAATGCCATATAATAGTAGTTTAAAATTGACTGCCGTAGGTAAATATTCTGATAATTCTGAAAAAAATATAACTAATGATGTTGAATGGTTAGTTGATAATCAAAATGTGAAAATAGAAGCAAATGGTAATGTTACAAATAATGTATCTAAACCTTTAGGTAAGGTTATTATTACTGCAAAAAGTAAAACTAATAAAGATATAAAAGCTGATTTTATTTTAAAAGTGGTAAGTTTAGTTGCAGAGATCAATAAAGTTTACTTAATAAATAATCCTAATTTAGCAATTAAAGCTGGATTAAAAGATAGGTTAGCAGTTAAAGCTAGGTTAATAGATGGTACTATAATAGAGGATTTATCTACAGGGGTGAATTTTGCAGCGGTAGAATCTAATGTTATTCAGATAGATGGTTCTAATATTACAGCTAAAAACTCAGGTAAGGTTAAAGTTACCGCATTTGCGGATGATACAACAGTGTTTCCTAAAGAAGTAGAATTAAATGTAGTCCCTTATTATGCATATGTTTTAAGTAAAGAGGAGAGCAAAGTTTTTATACTTGTTCAGAACTTTGAATCAGGCAACTTAATTACTCCAAAGGATGTTTTAAGTGTTGATACTTTACCTAATCCAGTTAATATGGTTTTTGCTTCATCTGGTAATTTTGCATATGTATTAAGTAAGAAGGATACACTTAACAATAGTAGTGGGATTTCTATTTATAGTATAAATAAAATAACAGGAGTTTTAAGTAACTTAAACAAAAATGTTTGTACTAATGAGTGCATGGATGCTGTAAATTTAGTAATTGCTCCATCAGGTAATTTTGCATATGTATTAAAAAATAATGATGATCAATCTAATTTAGTATCTACTGGTTCAATTATTATGTTTAATATAGATAAAAATTCAGGAGAATTAAAATTAAATGATTCGCAAATTGAAATTGGAACAGATGCAAAATCTATGATTTTTGATCCGTCAGGTAAGTTTGCTTATGTATTAAATAAAAATAGTCATAATGTATATGTGGTTTCAGTATTTAACGTAAATACTGAAACTGGGGTTTTAACAAAACAAGACGTAGATTATCAAGTAGAGGCTTTTCCTATATCTATGAAGTTTGGATTAAATGGGCATCAGTTATATATAGTTAATGAGGAAAAGGTAACAGTATATGATCAAGATCAAAAAACAGGGGCTTTGAATGAAAAATCTATGTCTAGTGTAGGTTCTAAAGCTGCAAGTATTACATTTGCACCATTTGCTAATTTTGCTTATGTAGTAAATACTGCTAGCCAAAATCTTTCTATGTTTAAAATAGATGTAGACAGTGGAAAATTAAATCCTTTATCAATGATTTCACCAAAATTAGGTATTGATCCTACATTTATGGAATTTGATATTTTAGGAAAATATGCGTATGTAGTTAATTCTTCAGAAAAAGTAATTACAGCATTATCTTATAAGCAAGATGGTTTATTAGAAGTAATTAGAGAACCTTCAGATTCACTTCAAGGAAATCCTACGGCTATTGTAATTCAATAATTATAAAAATAACATAGCCCTAGAAATAGGGGCTATGTTGTTTCTTACAATTAAAACCATCTTATTTTCCTATTAAAGGTTAAATAATAAAATGGTTTATTCATTATACACACCTCGCTAAGAATATTTCCAAAGAAAAATTTGCATTATACTTTCTATTTGTGGTACAATCGCGTTTCCTTATGCGCATATTTTTAGACAAATTTGTGTATAAGTAGAACTAAAAATGCTAGTCAATTGTAACTAGCTCTTTATATGTTTAAGTTCTAAAAAAGCTAAACTATAGAGAAAATAATAAGAAAGGCGATTAAATGAGTTTAGGATTATTAGGCGAAAAGCTTGGTATGACCCGTGTATTTGCAGATGATGGTAGCTCTATTCCAGTTACTGTATTGTCAGTTATACACAATAGGGTTGTACAAGTTAAAACAGCAGAAACTGATGGGTATGATGCTGTTCAATTAGGGTTTGGAACTAAAAAGGCAAATAGGGTAAATAAGCCAGCAAAAGGGCATTTTGCTAAAGCTGGTGTTGAGGCAGGAAGTAAGCTAAAAGAGTTCCGTGTAACTAATGAAGAATTAGCTAATTTGCAGCTTGGTAGTGAGGTTGCAATTGGAAAATTTACTCCGGGTCAATTAGTTGATATTACAGGGGTATCAAAAGGTAAAGGTTTTGCTGGTGTTATAAAACTTCATAATTTCTCATCTAACCGTGCATCTCATGGTAATTCAAAATCACATAATACTCCAGGTTCAATAGGTCAGCGTCAAGATCCAGGAAGGGTTTTTCCTGGTAAGAAAATGGCTGGGCATTTAGGAAATGTAAATGTAACAACTCAAAATCTTGAGGTGGTAAGAGTTGATGTTGAGCGTGGGTTATTATTAATCAAAGGTGCAGTTCCGGGTAGCAAAGGTGGTAAAGTAATTGTTCGACCTAGCGTCAAGGCGGTATCATAATGGAATTAAAAGTAATAAATACAGCAGGTCATGATGTAGGTACTTTGCAGGTAAATGACGAAGTATTCAATCGCGAATATAATGAAGCGCTAGTTCATCAAGTTGTGACGGCGTTTTTAGCAAATGCCCGTCAAGGAACTAGAGCGCAAAAAACTAGAGGAGAGGTTGCTAAGTCAACTAAAAAACCTTGGCGACAAAAAGGTACTGGTCGTGCACGTGCTGGTGCAGCTTCATCTCCATTATGGAGAGGTGGTGGTAGGATATTTCCTAATAGACCAGATGAAAACTTTAGTCAAAAAATAAATAGAAAAATGTATAGAGGGGCGTTAGCTTCAATTTTATCACAATTAGTTCGTGATACAAGGTTTGTGGTAGCTGACAGTATAGCATTAGAAACACCAAAAACAAAAGGTTTTGTAACAATATTGAGTAATATGTCATTATCAAACGATACTGTTTTGGTTGTTGTTAATGAATTAACTGAAGATTTGTTTCTGGCATCAAGAAATTTATCAAATGTGCTTGTATTAGAATCGCATCAAGTTAACCCATATAGTCTATTGCGTTGTAATAAAGTTGTTTTTGAGCGTAAGGCGGTAGAAGATTTGCAGGAGCAATGGGTATGAAGAAGATAGATTTATATAAAGTATTAATAAGTCCAATTATTACTGAAAAAGCTAATACTTTGGCAGAAAAATATAATCAAGTTTCATTTAAGGTTTTAAAGAGTGCAACTAAAATAGATGTTAAAAATGCATTTGAGTTGGTATTTGAAGCAAAGGTTAATTCGGTTCGTTTGTTGAATGTTAAGGGCAAAACAAAGCGTTTTGGTGGATTTACTGGTAGAAGGGTTGATTGGAAAAAGGCATATATATGTTTAATGCCTGGTCAAAACTTTGATTTAGCTTCAAATCAGAAGTAGGAGTAAATTAAATGGCTGTTAAAAAATTAAAACCTACTACACCAGGTCAAAGGGGTGTGGTTAAGGTAGATACTTCTGAGTTACATAAAGGTGAACCATTTGCACCGTTATTAATTAAAAAAATAAGAGGTTCTGGTCGTAATCATCATGGTCGAATTACGGTTCGTCATAAAGGCGGTGGTCATAAAAAACATTATCGTATTATTGACTGGAAAAGAAATAAATTAGGGGTTGAAGGTAGAGTTGAGAGAATTGAATATGATCCGAATCGTACTGCTCATATTGCGTTAGTTTGTTATTTAGATGGAGAGCGCAGATATATAGTAGCGCCAAAAGGGTTGACTCTAGGTATGCAGGTGGTATCTAGAGCTGATGCTCCGATTAAATTAGGCAATACATTACCGTTAAGAAATATTCCTGTGGGAACTACTGTTCATTGTGTAGAAATGAGTCCCGGTAAAGGTGGGCAATTGGCTCGTTCTGCTGGAGGTTCAGCGCAGCTTTTAGGTCGCGAAGGAATTTATGCTCAATTGAGATTGAGGTCTGGGGAAATTAGAAAGGTTCATATTGATTGTAGAGCAACAATTGGAGAAGTGGGAAATGTTGATCATAATCTACGACAATATGGTAAAGCTGGTGTAAAAAGATGGATGGGGATTCGTCCAACGGTTCGCGGGGTTGCTATGAACCCAATAGACCATCCGCATGGTGGTGGAGAAGGTAAAACATCATCAGGAAGACCGCCAGTTTCACCTAGGGGTGTTCAGTGTAAGGGTTACAAGACACGTCGTAACAAACGCACTGCAAACATGATTATTCGTGATCGTCGTAGAAAATAGTAATTTAAGGAATAAAAAATGGCTCGTTCATTAAAAAAAGGACCTTTCGTAGATCACCATTTAATTAATAAAGTTTTGGTGGCTGTTTAAAAAAGTGATAAACGTCCAATTAAAACTTGGTCAAGACGTTCTACAATTGTGCCTGAAATGATTGGAATAACAATAGCAGTACATAATGGTAGAGCTCATGTGCCTATATATGTAACTGATAATATGGTTGGTCATAAATTGGGTGAATTTGCGTTAACAAGAACTTTCAAAGGCCATCTTGGCGATAAGAAAGCAAAGAAATAAGGGGTAAAATATGAAATCCAATTCAAAATCAATTCGTATTTCTGCGCAGAAATGTAGGCTTGTTGCTGATTTAATACGTGGTTTAAAAGTTGCTAATGCTTTAAATGTATTAGAATTTACACAAAAAAAAGCTGGACAAATTTTAAAGAAAACATTAGAGTCAGCTATAGCAAATGAAGAACATAATAATGGTGCTGACAATTTTGAATTAAAAGTAAAAGAAATTTTTATTGATAAAGGTCCAAGTTTAAAACGTCATACAGCTAGAGCAAAAGGTCGTGGCAGCAAGATAGAAAAGCAAACCTGCCATATTAATATTTTGGTAGGTTACTAAGGAGTAGTCATGGGGCAAAAAACAGATCCACGTGGTTTTAGGTTAGTCGTTAGTAAGAATTTTTCTACATTATTATTAGAAGATATTAAAATTCGAGAGTATTTAACAAAAAAATATGGAAGACGTGCTGCGTTAGGGCGTATATTAATCGAACGTCCAGCAAAAAGCATAAAAATAACTTTATATACTGCTCGTCCAGGTGTTATTATTGGAAAGAAGGGTGAAGGAATCGAGCATTTAAAAGCTGATTTACAAAAATTTGTTTCTGTTCCATTGCATATAAATGTAGAGGAAATAAGAAGACCTGAATTAAATGCAAAAATTGTAGCGGATCAAGTTGCTATTCAAATTGAAAAACGTGTTGCCTTTAGACGTGCTATGAAAAGAGCTATGCAGGCTTCAGTTAAAATGGGTGCAATTGGCATTAAAATCATGACCTCCGGAAGATTGAATGGAATTGATATTGCTCGTTCAGAATGGTATCGTGAAGGAAGAGTTCCTCTACATACATTAAGAGCTAATATTGATTATGCTACTAGTGAAGCGCAAACAACTTTTGGAATTATTGGTATTAAAGTATGGATATATAAAGGCGATATGAATTTAAATAAAAATAAATTCATTAAAGGGCCGTTTGATCCTGAAGCCAAAAAAGAAAGAAAGGCTGAAAAACCTAATACACGTGGTGAAAAAAAACCATTTCAAAGAAAAAGAAAGGTAGGAACTAAGAATGTTGCAGCCGAATAGATTAAAACATCGGAAAGTTCAAAAAGGAAGAAATACTGGGTTAGCTACTCGAGGAATAGCGGTTAGTTTTGGTGAGTTTGGTCTTAAATCAATATCTCGTGGAAGATTAACATCGCGTCAAATTGAAGCAGCACGTAGGGCTATGACAAGGCATATTAAACGTGGGGGTAGGATTTGGATTAGAGTTTTTCCTGATAAACCAATTTCTAAGAAGCCAGCAGAGGTTCGTATGGGTGGAGGGAAAGGATCTCCAGAGTATTTTGTGGCAGAAATACAACCAGGTAAAGTTTTATATGAAATGGACGGTGTTTCAGAAGAATTAGCGCGTGAAGCCTTTAGGTTGGCTGCGGCTAAATTGCCGTTTAAAACTATTTTTGTTGTTAGACAGGTTGGAAGTAAATAATGAAAGCATCAGAATTAAGAAGTAAGTCAGTTAGTGAGTTAGATACTGAGTTGGAATCTTTATTGAAATCGCATTTTTCTTTACGCATGCAAGCATCAATGCAACAATTAACTAAAACGAGTGAGCTTAAAAAGGTGCGACGTGATATTGCAAGAGTTAGAACTATTTTACATGAAAAGGCGGCATTAGCATGACAAAAAAATTAATTAGATCACTTACTGGTAAAGTTATAAGTGATGTTCGTAATAAAACGGTGACAGTTCTTGTTGAAAGAAGTGTAAAGCATCCTTTATATGGTAAAGTGGTAAAAAAATTTAAGAAATATCATGCTCATGATGAAAATAATCAATATAAAATTGATGATTTGGTTGTGATTGTAGAGTCAAAGCCAATTTCAAAAACAAAATCATGGATAGTTAAATCATTGGCGGTAAAGGCTTAAAGTTAAAGGTTAATAATTTAAAATGGGTAAATTAGTTTAAATTTTTGCATATAATTAATGTAATATGCTAAAATTACGGACTTATTTACAGTGTAATAATCGGAATCCCAGAGCTCTGGGTCCAAAACTGACACATTTTTGTTTTTATGTGTTAAGTTGGAAAGGTAAAATTAAATGATACAAATGCAAACGATATTAGAAGTTGCTGATAATACTGGTGCACGTAAAATTATGTGCATTAAAGTATTAGGTGGTTCAAAGCGACGTTATGCAGCAGTTGGAGACATAATTAAGGTTTCTATTAAAGATGCTGCGCCGCGTGGTAGAGTAAAAAAAGGTGATGTTTACAATGCGGTTGTTGTAAGAACAGCAAAAGGTGTTCGTCGCACTGATGGTTCACTAGTGAAATTTGATTCAAATGCTGCTGTGCTTTTGAATGCTAAACTTGAGCCTATTGGTACGCGTATTTTTGGGCCAGTTACTCGTGAATTACGTACTGAAAAATTCATGAAAATTGTTTCTCTTGCTCCAGAAGTGATTTAAGGTGATATGAAATGAAAAAAATATGTAAAGATGACGAAGTAATTGTTATTACTGGGAAAGATAAAGGAAAAAAAGGCAAGGTATTACGAGTTATCGATAATAAAAAAGTTCTTGTTGAACATATTAACCTTGTTAAAAAACATACAAAACCAAATCCTAATAAGAATATAGTTGGTGGAGTTGTAGAAAAAAATATGCCTATAGATATCTCTAATGTTGCAATTTATAATCCAGTAACTAAGAAAGCTGATAGAGTAGGTTTTAAAGAAGAAAATGGGAAAAAGAGCAGAGTATTTAAATCTACTGGTAATTTAGTAAGCTAAGGAGTATAGAATGGCAAGGCTAAAAAAGTTTTATAAAGATAATGTTATCCCAGAGTTATTGAAAAAATTTGAATATGATTCGATCATGGAAGTTCCACGGATTGAAAAAATAACTATTAATATGGGGGTTGGCGAAGCTATAGCTGATAAAAAAGTTATGGAGTTTGCAGTATCTGATTTAGTAAAAATTTCTGGGCAGAAACCGGTTATTACTAAAGCAAGAAAATCAATTGCTGGATTTAAAATAAGAACTGATTATCCAGTAGGTTGTAAGGTTACTTTAAGAAAAACCCGAATGTATGAGTTTTTAGATCGTTTAGTTAATATTGCTTTACCACGTGTTCGAGATTTTAGAGGGCTTAGTGGAAAATCATTTGATAAAAACGGTAATTACAATTTTGGTGTTAAGGAACAAATTATTTTTCCAGAAATTGAATACGATAAGATAGATGCTTTAAGAGGTATGAATATTACTATTACTACTTCTGCAAAAACAAATGAAGAAGCCAGAGCATTACTTAAAGCTTTCAATCTTCCTATCAAATAAAGGGTATATAATGACTAGAATAGCTCTAATTGAAAGAGAAAAAAAACGTAAAAAAACAGTAGCAAAATATGCAAATAAACGTGCTAATTTAGCTGCAATTATGAATAATGCTTCATTATCTGATGAAGAAAGATATAATGCTCGTGTAGCGTTACAAAAGTTACCAAGAAATAGTTCTCCTAGTCGCCAACGTAATCGTTGTGCTTTAACGGGTAGACCTAGAGGAACTTTTAGGAAATTTGGTATAGGGCGTAATAAAATAAGAGAGCTAGCGCTTAAAGGTGATATCCCTGGCGTTATCAAGGCTAGTTGGTAATAAGAAGGATATAAAAAATGATGCAAGATACAATTGCTGATATGCTTACTCGTATTCGCAATGCACAAAGCGCAAAAAAAGTTATTGTTGCGATGCCATCATCAAAAATTAAGAAGTCAATTGCTTCAGTATTAAAAGATGAAGGGTATATAGAAGATTTTAAAATTGAGGGTGAAAAAAAGCCTGAGTTAATTATTACCTTAAAATATTATGCTGGAAAACCAGTTATTGAAAGGTTAGAGCGTATTTCTCGTCCTGGTTTACGTATATATCGTAGTTGTGAAGAATTGCCAACGATAATGAATGGATTAGGTGTTGCTATTGTATCCACTTCTAAAGGGGTTATTACAGATCGCAAAGCTAGATCATTAAATGTTGGTGGTGAAGTTGTGTGTGTTGTTGTCTAATTGGAAGGGGCAAGAATAATGTTATCGCGTATTGCTAAGATGCCGCTTGCTATTCCTTCGGGAGTGGAAGTGACTATTGATGGGTCAAATGTTAAAGTTAAAGGTTCCCTTGGTCAATTAGAATATACATTTAACCAAGTAGTTGAAATAAATAAAATAGACAATAGTATTGTTTTAAAAACTTTAGAAGAAACGCAGTTTGCTAAGGCCTTATCTGGAACGGTACGAGCTTTGTTGAATAATATGATTCAAGGTGTTACTAAGGGATTTGAAAAAAAATTAACAATATTAGGGGTTGGATATAGAGCTAGTATACAGGGTGATAAATTAAATTTGTCACTAGGGTATTCTCATCCAATATTATTTAAGGCGCCTAATGGTATTAAACTTACTACGCCTACGCAGACTGAAATTTTAATTTCTGGAATTAATAAACAGTTAGTGGGGGAAGTGGCTGCTAAAATTCGTAGTTATAGAGAAGTTGAGCCATACAAGGGCAAGGGTATCCGTTATGCTGATGAGCAGGTTACTTTAAAAGAAACTAAGAAAAAATAAAGAGGCTATGTAATGAATAAAAAAGAATCTAGAGTTAGGCGTGCTAAGAAAACAAGATTAAAGATTGCTGAACTTGGAGTAAAAAAGCTTGTTGTTCATAAATCAAATTGTCATATTTATGCTCAAATAATAGATGAAACAGGGACAAATGTTTTAGTGGCATTTTCTACTAAATCAAAAGATTTTGGTGAAGCTATTAAAAATGGTGGAAATGTTGAATCTGCTAAGGTAGTAGGAAAAAAAATTGCTGAAAAAGCTGTAGCAGCAGGAATTAAAGAGGTGGCTTTTGATAGATCTGGTTTCAGATATCATGGGCGTGTAAAAGCATTAGCTGAGGCTGCGCGTGAAACTGGGCTTGTATTCTAGTGGAGAAAGATAGAATGGCTGAATTAAAAGATCAACTTATTGAAAAAATGATTAGTGTCAACCGAGTAACTAAAGTTGTAAAAGGTGGTCGTATTATGGGGTTTTCAGTATTAACAGTTGTTGGTGATGGTAATGGTTCTATTGGTAAAGGTAGAGCTAAATCAAAAGAAGTTCCAGTTGCTGTGCAAAAAGCTGT
>CALMTA010000076.1 GCA_937872505.1 uncultured Neisseriaceae bacterium
CAGTTTCGGCATCCATAGCTAATGCAGAGTATGAATATAAACGCGGTTGATTAGCAATTGATAAATGGTTAATTTTTTCAGGGGGAATAGAGCTGTTAGATATAATCTTAGGAATATGCGGGTGGGGTAAAATTTTTTTATGAGAAGCATAAGTTACTTGGTATATATAAACGAAAAATAATATTAAAATTAATAAAGGTTTATTCAAGTGTTTATGGTTTGCAGACGATTTTTGTTTCATTTTTATTTGTCGCAAAAATAATAAATGTTAAGCTATAATAATACATGATTTTAATTGAAATCTACTACTGTTGTCAAAGTGTGATAGAAAATTTAATAGTAATATAGTATTTTTATAAATTAAATTATGTTAAAAGTTTTTAAAGGTTTATAATCAGGAACCATTTCTTTTATTAAATTAGTAAGAGAATTTATATCATAATCATCAACTGCTTTTTTTATTAAATTGATATATTGCTGTAAATCATCATATTTAAAATAAGTTTCATGAGCTTTCATAATTCTTGAATGGTCTGTTTTATCAGGATTATTTCCTATTAATAATTCTTCATATAGTTTTTCTCCTGGGCGTAATCCCGTAATTTTTATTTCTATATCACCATTTAAATTGGAGGGTTCTTTAACGGTAAATCCGCTAAGGCGAATCATGTGTTTTGCAAGGTCCATAATTTTTACCGGTTCACCCATATCTAAAACAAAAACTTCGCCGCCACTAGACATATTCCCTGCTTGAATAACAAGGCCTACAGCTTCTTTAATAGTCATTAAATATCTGATGACTTCTTTATGAGTAACAGTAACAGGGCCTCCTGATTTAATTTGCTTCCTAAATAAAGGGACTACGGAGCCAGATGAACCTAGAACATTACCAAATCTAACTATAGTAAATATTGTTTTAGTAGATATATCATTAAATGCTTGTAAAATTAGTTCAGCTAACCTTTTACTTGCACCCATAATATTAGTTGGACGTACCGCTTTATCAGTGGATATTAGTATAACATTCTCTACAGCATGAATTAAAGCTTGTTTAGCAATTATATAAGTCCCCATTGAATTATTATTAATTCCACTTATAGGGTTATATTCAACTATTGGCACATGTTTATATGCAGCAGCATGATAAATTATATTTACTTTGAATTTATTTAATAACTTGCTTATTAAAATCTCATCAAGAACACTGCCTAAAATGCCAATTGAGTTAATTTCAGGAAATTTGCTTGTGACATGCTGTTCTATACGGTATAAACTTAATTCACATAATTCAAATAATATAAGAGTTTTAGGCTTTAATTCAGCTATCTGATTAATTAATTCTTGACCAATCGAACCTCCAGCCCCTGTTATTAATACTACTTTATTATAAATATTTTTTTGTAATAATTCTATATTTGGAGGTATTTCATCTCTACTTAATAAATCTTCAATATCTACTTCTTTTATATCGCTAATTGTTACTGTGCCTTTTATTATATCTGTTATGCTAGGCAGGGTTTTAATTTTAAGAGATAATAGTTCTAGTGTTTCTATAATTTCTTTTTTTCTAATGTGTGATGCTGAAGGAATTGCTAAAAGTATTTGATTAATATTTTTTAGCTTTACAATTTTTGCTAAAATTTTGGCATTATAAACACCAATTCCGCGAATTGTAGAATTCCATTTTTTTTCATCATCATCAAAAAAAGCAATTGGTTCATATTCATTACCATTTTGTAGTGCTAGGCATATTTGGACACCTGCATTTCCAGCACCATAAATTGCTACTTTGGTTTTTTCTTTTCCATTAAAATTTCTAAGAATTCCCCGTAAAATAATTCTAGTTCCGCCAATATAAGCAAGGGCGAGGATCCAAAATATAATAATTGAAGTTAATGGGAAAGCGCTGATATTGTTTAAAAATAATATAGAGCATAATATAAGAAC
>CALMTA010000077.1 GCA_937872505.1 uncultured Neisseriaceae bacterium
CCTGAATATTCTCCTCATGCAGTTGCTGAACATGCAGTGGCTTTACTTTTAACGCTTAATCGCAAAATACATAAAGCTTATAATCATATTAAAGAAGGAAATTTTTCTCTTACTAATCTTTTAGGTTTTGATCTATATCAAAAAAACGTAGGCGTAATTGGAGCAGGACGAATTGGTAGCGTATTTATAAAAATTATGTTAGGTTTTGGGTGTAATGTTTTTGTTTATGATCCGGTTATAAATCCGGAAATAGTAAAATCTAAAGCTAAAGTAGTAGATTTAGAAACATTATATAAAGAATCAGATATCATATCATTACATTGTCCTTTAAATAAAGATACAAAGCATATAATAAATGCTCAAAGCATTAATTTAATGAAAAAAGGTGTTTTTATTATAAATACTGGTAGAGGAGGATTAATTGATTCTCTAGCTGCTAAAGATGGGCTAATAAATGGTAGAATTGGTTATTTAGCTTTAGATGTTTATGAAAAAGAAGGAGGAGTCTTTTTTCATAATTTAAGTAATTCTTTAATTGATGATGAAATATTATTGGAATTTATAATGTATCCTAATGTGCTAATTACTTCTCATCAAGCATTTTTTACTAAAGAAGCTTTAACTGCAATAGCCAAAATTACCACGGAAAATATAAATAATTTTTTTCAGGGAAAAATAGATAATAAAATTTCATTTGAATAATCTAGAATGATTCCTTTAATAATACATAATTGGGCTATCATATATGTAATTATCACTAAAAAATTATCTCCAGGAAAAGTATTAACAAATTTTATAATTGCTAAAGAAGAATCTGAAATAATAAAAAATACAGCTCCACTTAAAATCCATAAAAAACTATGCTTATTTACAAAATATTTTCTAAAAAAAGCAGAGATTACCATACAGGAAATTACTCCCATATATGCTAATACAGGAGTTTTCATAGAATTTAGGTTTCTACTAATACTCAAATAAAAAACTATTATATAGGTTAAAATAATTAAAACGAATACAAAATTAAATTTATATTTTAATAATTTATTAAATTTTATGTCTTTTAAAAATATAATAATATAGCAAATATGTGTAATTAAAAATGCTAATAACCCATACATAAAATAAGATGGATTATTAAATAATAGAAATGTATCTCCCATCCAAGAAAACACTAAAGCTATTACAGCTAAATTAATTTTCCAATTTATTTTATTATTAACTACTAAAAATAGAATTAGTATAGGCATTAAAGCTGGTTTTATTATATAACGCAGATATGATAAGTTTTGAATTTCTATAATTAGCATAGTAAATGCTAATATTATATAAATGAATTGCAAGGTTTTTTGTGTTGAATTCATAAGATATTTTTATAAAAATAGTTGAATTATAATCACAGTCACCCCTAAAATTAATGATAAATATAACATAATATTATTATTAATATATTTAATCTTGAAAACATGTCCTTGTAATTTAAGTTTTCTAATCATAAAAAATGGAATAATAATTAAGAGTATTGAACAGCACATACCTACATAACCTAATGCTTTAATAAAAATGTCAGGAAAAAAATATATGATTAATAATGGAATACCAAAAGTAAATAAAAAAGCTATAACATTTTTATTAATTATAGATAGCTTATTAAGTTTAAAACCATCAATTATAAAATGAAATAAAGCTAATGATACGCCAAGGAATGAAGTAGCTACAGAAATATTAGAGAAAGATGATATTAAAGCGTATATAATTTTATTATCTAAGTTTGCTTTTACTAAATTTAAAATATCGCCAATATTAGCTTTAGAGCCTTTAGCAAAAATTAAAGTAAAGCTATTTTCTCCTGTAAAAGGTATTAAACCAATAATTCCACCAACCCATAATAAATATAAAATTAAGGGGATAATACTCCCAATTATAAATACTCGTGCCATTACTTTTGCATCAGAACGCAAATATGTGCGTAGTGGTGGTATAATTAAATGTGAGGTGAAACTAGTAACAAAAACTGGAAGAGCTGAAAAAACAGCAATTCCATTTATAAATGAAGTTGTTAAATGTAATGGATTAATTTTTGAAATTAATATAAAACAAACAAATGATAATAATGCTAATTTTATAGTTAATAAAAATCTATTAACCCAATCTACAGCAGTTATACCAATAACTACTAAGATACCAAATAATAATACAAACAATGTTATAGATAAATGTTGATTAATGGTGCTTATTGAATTGATTGCAGAACCAGCTGCAGAAATATAAGCAACTATTATCATATAAAGTAAGAGTAAAAAAGTTATCCATACAATAATCTGTCCATAACTACCTAAGAGTTTTTTTGCCATCCCAGCAAAACTATTTCCATCCTCTAATGCCAGATTAATTTCGCATACTAATAATGCTGTATAGGTCATCAAAGCCCATGAAATTATCATTATTAAAACAGCTATAGGAAAGCCAATATTAGCTACTAGAATAGGTAATGCTAATATACCAGCTCCTACTTCAATACCAATTACAAAAAATATACTGCCAATTTGGCGACTTATGGAGACCTTATTAATCTTATATAATCCTCTATTTATTATTTTATTCGGTGTAATTTTGCAATAAACTAAATTGCATACCAGTTAATAGTATAGCATATACTAATAATTATATGCATACTAACTTCCTCAGTTCTTAATTTTTATTTAACTGAATTAAAAAACTATTGTTCTATAAATATCTTACTGGTGCACCCAACAGGAGTCGAACCTGTGACCTTCAGTTTCGGAAACT
Source organism: uncultured Neisseriaceae bacterium (assembly GCA_937872505.1). GTDB lineage: Bacteria > Pseudomonadota > Gammaproteobacteria > Burkholderiales > UBA11063 > Aquella. The sequence goes on from CALMTA010000077.1 coordinate 2,788, forward strand.
GATACTCTATCCATCTGAGCTATGGGTGCTATTAATTTTATTGTCCACTAGCTACAATTTGATTTGATGTAGCATTGCCTAGAGTAAAATTAATATTTTGTGTTACGGTTGTTCCGGTGCTAGTATAGTATAAAACTACTGTGCAAGTTTGATTTTGGTTACCTAGAGGAACTGGGCATAAAGATAAAGTATTTTTAAAACTAAATTGTGAATTAAGCGTTGCAGGATTAGT
>CALMTA010000078.1 GCA_937872505.1 uncultured Neisseriaceae bacterium
TAAAAATGTGTTTTAATAGCCATGATAGAATAATATATTATTAATTTTTAGGTTAAAAGAGTATGCAACAAAAGATTATTGTTTTATTAATAATTATTATATTATCAGCTTTGGGGTTAATAGCAACTGATATCTATTTACCGTCAATGCCATCTATGGCAAAGTATTTTGATGTAGGGCTTAATATAGTTCAGTTCTCAATTTCAATATATGTATTAGGCTTTGGAATAGGGGCTTTATTATATGGACCTTTATCAGATAGATTTGGGCGAAAACCGGTAATTATTTTTTGTTTAATAACTTCTGTTTTGGGTAGTTTATGTTGCAGTATTGCTGATAATATTATTATTTTATTTATTGGAAGATTAATACAAGGATTCAGTCTAAGTGGGGCATCAGTAATTGCACGTTCTATTACGAAAGATATTTCACAAAATCAGATTCAAATGGCTAAAATGGGTTCTATTTTAGGTATAGTATTTCCTTTTGTTACTGCTATGGCACCAATTATTGGTGGTTATATTGAAAAATACGCTTATTGGCGGTGGAATTTTATAGCTTTGATTTTATTAACATTAATATTATTTGGCTTGATTTTTAAAAAATTACCTGAGACTAATACACAACTTAGAGTTTTGAGTTTTAAAAAAATATTAAATGATTATTTAGAGGTAATTAGCAATAAAACCTTTATGAAATATAATATTATTTCTGCATTAGTAGTTGCAGGTACTATGTCTTATCAGGCAATATCTTCTTATTTATTACAGGTAAAAGTTGGATTATCTCCAGAAATATTTGGTTATACTTCATTAATAATAGCATTTTCTTTTGTTGGGGGTGGTTTATTAAATTCTAAAATGGTTACTAACAGGGGAATTAATAAAATGTTGCAAGTCGGTTGCTTTTTGTTTATAATTTCAGGTGTATTATTATTTACATTTGGAATATTTGATTTTATAAATGTATATACAGTAATGTTACCTATTATGATATTTGTTGCAGGAAGTAGTATTATTTATCCAACTGCAAGTGCTGGAGCTATGAATATTTTTGCCAATAAAGCAGGTACAGCTGCTTCTGTATATACTTTTTTGCAGATGATAGGGGGAACTATGGGGAGTTCTTTAATCTCTATTTCAAAGCATTTAGGGCAATTACAGTTAGGCGAGTTATATATAATATTAGGTTTTATAGGATTTATAATTATGTTAACTATAACTCCTAAAGTAATTAAGCAAGAATTAATTACTTAATAATTTTTAAAGAGGTTATATTAATGGATTTAGCATCACAAGGTTTATCTAAATGGTTTTATTTGGGGATAGCTGGAGTAATTTTAGGAATTATTTTAATTTCTCGAGCAAAAGGAAATAATAACAGTAAAATAATGGAGAATGGTTATTTTATTTTTATTTTAGGTTGTATTGGCATAATTTCTGAATGGACAGATTTTGCGAGTGTTTTATTAATTTTTGTTGTAATATCAGGGAGCATTCTGCTTTTTGATAAATTAATTTTAAAGAAAAAAAGAGATATAACTGTATTAAAACCTCATTATGTACATTATGCTCGAGAATTTTTTCCCATAGTATTAGGTGTTTGGGTATTGCGGGCATTTCTTTTTGAAGCTTATCAAATTCCAACATCATCAATGAGACCAGATTTAACAGTTGGTGATTTTATTTTAGTTAATAAATTTAATTATGGAATACGAGAACCATTTACAAATAAGGTTATAATCCCTATTCACAAAGTTAATCGAGGGGATGTAGTCGTTTTTAAAGATCAGCAAGTAAGGAATAGAGATTTGATAAAAAGGGTAATAGGGATATCTGGAGATAAAATTGAGTATTATAATAAACATTTAACTATTAATGGGGTGCCTCTGGTGTATTATTATAATGGAA
>CALMTA010000079.1 GCA_937872505.1 uncultured Neisseriaceae bacterium
TTATTATTGATAACGCTTTATATATCCTTTCTTTATTCATTTTTTATTTATTTTTCATATATTATAAAGGATGCATTTAAGGAAGCATATTCGGGTGAAATCTTAGTAATTTTTAGTGTATCAGGAAATATGCCATAAGTTTTTCTAAATTGATCTAAAAGAAGCATAATAGAATCAAATCTTGCATTGTCAACATTTATAAACAAGCTATTGTTTTCCAAAGTGATATTAGCGTTTTTATTATCAAGTAAATTTGTTATATCATTTCTTATTTGTTCTGTTTTAACGGTACTAAATTCATTATTTGAAGTTTGGATAACATCTTTATATTGTTTATATATAAAATCAGCTTCAAGTAAATATTTTTGTTTGTTAGTAAATTCCATAATTAAGTTATTTTTCCAAGTAATTAACCCACTTATAATAAAAAAGGTTATAATAAAAGAAAGTAGTATTCCTGCCAAGCTAATTAATTTTCTTTCTCGTTCATTAAGGTTTTTCCAATAAATAATAACTGGATTTAGATATATTACTATTTTATTTAGATAATTGGTAAATAAAGTTTTTGCTATCATTAATTTTTACCTTTTTTACTACTATCAATAAATGAGGTTTGTAATGTTATAACCCATGCTGTATCATCGCTAATCATGGTTTGATTAGGCAAAGATGCCAGAAGGCCAGAATCAGAAGAGTTATCAGCTTTATTATTTTTTGTATATTCCCTATAACTTATAAGATCTGCACTAATTTTTTGGGTAGCAAAAATGTTTTTATAGCTATCAAATTGATTAGTATCAAATCTTTGTGATAAGAAAATTTCTAATTTACCATAAGTATAATTAATTTGAGTAATATCATTAGAGTTAATATTCGATACAACTTGTAAAAAATTTTGAAATAAAGGTATAGCGTCTATTTGATCATAAATCCCCCGTTGATGTTTTAGTAAGAGTAATTTATTATTGGTAGCGTGAATAATGTCTGATAAATTTTCAAAGTGAGAAGCTTTTGATGGAACAATATTTTTTAGTTTAGCTTTAATTTGGGAGTTTAACCGTAAATTATGAATTACAAAAATAGAAGCATCTAAAACCCAAAAAATAATTATAAAAATTGAAAAGTATTTGAATGTTTTAAATAATTGCTGCAAATTCGATACTGTTGCTTTTTCAAATTTTATTTTGAATTTAGAGCTTTTTCTATTATAAAAATTCCATATCATATGACCAAATGTAGGAATATCTGCAATTAAATTACATTTAATATTATATGTTTTCTCAAAAGATTTTTCCTTAAAGCTTTTATCAGGGTAAACATAAAGTGCTTCAGGTTTTTGGCTATTTAGCATGTCCTCTAATAGTTCTGGAATTGGCTTTTTATCATCTAGTAGAAAATATTCATATTTTGAAGTTCTAACAAAATTTTGTTCGTCGCTTAAATATAATGTCCAACTATTTTCATTAAAAATAGTAGAATAGACAAATGATTGAATAAAAGTTATTGTTTTATTTAGGTTTTCAATTTTTTCAACTAGTGAGCTATAATATTCACGATTGAATACAGCAATGTAAGCAAACTCTTCATCTACTCTCATTATTATAGGTATTACTAATTCTATATCATCAACTAAATTATCCTCTAATAATCCTAAAACTAATTCTTCTGTTAGTTTTTTATCACTAATACCAGTTATGGTAGTTTTAAAAATGCTACAACAATTTGCATCTAAATAGACTTCAAGATTATCGCATTGAGTTTGTGCTAATTCTTCAAACGATGAAGAACCGCTTAATTCTTTTTCGTTATCTTCGACTAGAGTCCAATTTATTAGATCATCTAAATCATAGCTAATAAATAAACGCAAAGTTTTCATTCAGGGTGCTGCCATAAAATTTTTGGCCATTGGCCATTTCGGTCATTTCTATAGAGTAGAGCTATCCATTTAAATTGGTAATTGCCAGAGTCTACTACAGCATGAACTGTAAAATAACTTGATTGTGTTGTTAGGGTACTAGGGTCAATATTAATATTGTTTTGCCCATTATCTTGTGACGCGATTATACCATTATTTCTTAAGAATTTTGTAATATCTTCATTTGTTTTAAAAGGTTTATCATTTCTACTTGCAACAGCTCTTTGAGCAATTGATAAAGGAATACCACTTTTAGCGGCAATTACTTCAGCACTTGCAGTATTTATATTTATTAACATTCCAGTGGAATCTGTGATAGGTGGAGATGTTTGATTTTTTTTATCTTCTTGTGAGTTGCTTTCTTTACTATAACCTATAGCATATGAACTATACGGTTGAGGGATAGCAGTTAGATAAAAAGATAGTTTATAAACCCAATCTGCTCTCATTCCTTTGACTAACATTAATTCTGATAAATCAATTAATGGCCTCCCAGATGGGCGATAAGCAGGATTTCCTGTGCTATATTGTGACATAATATCACTTTGATATTTAGGCGCTGCCATATAATAGGCAATGCTAGAGGCGAGACTTGTTGGAATTGATAAATACCCTAATAAAGTACTCAATTGATTTATAGCTTTTCTATTTATATTTCCGTTTATAACTAAATCATTAACGTTAAATTTTCCTTGCTCGTCAAATATTTGTCCGCTCATATCTATATTTTCTAAAAGCGAAGTTTTAGGGATTGGTTGAGCCCAAAGATCGGTTAAAGTATCAATTTTTGATGTAGCTCCACTTGTTAAAAGCCCAGCCCGGGCAAGATCAATAGCCGTAAAAAGAATAGAATATGCTTGGGTTTCAATTTTTTGATTTGTTAATTTTTTAATAACTCGATAATTTTTTACAGTCATATTGGTAATTATTGCCATAACTATAAAAACAATAAGTAAAACTGTAATTAATGCAGCACCTTTATTTTTCATGATAAAACCCATTGGATTGGTATTTCTTCACCGCTAAGCATTTTAATAGTTATTTTAATTGCTTTTGGCAAAGCGGCTTGATCTAAAATTGCATTATTATCTGAAGTATTTACCATAGGCCAGTTATCATGCCATTGCATGTCTGGATAAAAAAACTGTACAGTGAATGATTGTACATTATCAAGTAATAAATCAATCCTAGGAACAGATGATAATACTCTATTTAACACAGGCCAATTAATAAGATAGAGTTTATTATTTATAAAACGAAAACCCACACGTCTAGGTGTTGTAACTCCATAAATATTATCTCCAATGTAGCCGCTAATAGTCATTTCTAGTTGAGCGTCATAATTAGTGGTAAGTTTAGATTTACTTGAAATTGAAGGTATTAAATTACCATTTTCATCTCTCACAACTAAAGGAATTGTTCGTAGTGCATAATTATTAATTTTGGAAATAGCTTTGGCCAGCCCCCCCCATTTTTCTTGGGCATCTGTAACAATTTTTTTTGTAGTAAGTAATGCGGATATGGTTCTATAAGAAATTACAGAAATAATTGCAAAAATTAGAATTGCAATCATTAATTCAATTAGAGTAAATCCTTTAGTTTTTTTCATCAATATTGAGATGTAAAATTAATAGTTTTAAATAAAATATAATTTGGTTGAGTTTCTTTACTGACGTCAATTTCAATTTTTCGAAAATATGGATTTGGTACAGGAGAAATTTTTGTTTTTACAATAAATTGAATTCCAGCCATAGTTTCTTTGCGATCAGAGCTACCTAAATCAGGAAAAATATTTAACATGCGATAAGAGTTAAATTGGTTATTAGCTATCCAATTTGCAGCTTCTCGTTCATAGCTTTGTTTAACGTCATTAATAGCAAGAGTAATTGCTTTAGTTGTAGAAGCTAAAACTATTGCTATTATTAATAATGCTACTAAACATTCAATTAGAGTAAATCCTTTTTCATGCATAAAAAAATCTCTTTATTAACCATATTTTTATTCATCAGCTATAAAGGAGCCGCTTAAATTACTATTTATCCAGGTAGTATGTGTGCCATCAGATATTTGTATTGACATAGGAGAATTTTCGCCATTAGCATAAAAACGGAGTTTTTCCTCTTGCTTTAGAAGTATGCCATTTACTTTTATTTGTAAAATTTTTAAATTTTTTGGCCAGCCCCAGCTAACTAATTTTGCAATATTTAATTCTTGCCATTCCCCATTTTTATAACTTAAACAACTAATACTGTCAGAAGCTACATTGCACACAATTACACTATCTGTATAAATAGCTTCGTCAGCAATAATTTCAAAAGTTGAAGCAAGTTTTGCTACTTCACTATTAAATCCTATTACAGTAGAACTGCTGATATTTAATAAAATAACAGCAGACATAATTGATATGATAGCTAAAACTACTATTATTTCAAGGAGGGTAAAACCATTTTTCATTAAGTTATTAGTTAAAATTACTGCCAATTGCCAATAACTTCAGCGGCATTATCCCCTGCTGAAGATGCACCTTCAACTCGGCCATAACTATAAACATCAACTTCTCCATGTTTTCCTGGATTTTGATATTGATAAGGATTATCCCACGGGTCATTTGGTAATTTTTCAAAATAACCACCTTCTGGATAGTTTTTAGGAATTGGAGCAATTGTCGGTTTATGTACTAACGCTTCCAGTCCTTGTTGATTGGTTGGATATCTCATATTATCTAAATTATATAATTTAAGAGCATTCATAATAGCAGATATATCACTTTTTGCTGCAACTTTTTTTGCTTCTTGAGCCCTACCAATAACTCTTGGAAGAATTAATGCAGCCATAATACCAATTATTCCCAAAACTACCATAATTTCGATAAGAGTAAATCCTTTATTCTTTTGATTAATTTTTTGCATTTTTATTTCTCCAGATATAATTTGCATAATTATAGCATGTTTATATTATAAATTATTGGTGTTAATCTTTTAATTAGATTAAATGTATCTAAATATTTTTTATTTTAAAACATATTTTATTACATGAGTAAATTCTTTAAAGTTATTAAAAAATGATATAATTTATAGTTATTAAATTTATAAAATTGGAATTAAAAGATGACAGATATTAGAATTTATCAGGGTATAACACCAAAAATTGATAAAAGTGTTTTTATAGATAAAAGTGCTGTAATTATTGGGAAGGTTACAATTGGTAAAAATGCATCTATTTGGTGTAATGTAGTAATTCGGGGTGATGTTAGCCATATATCAATTGGCGAAAATTCTAATATTCAGGATTTAACAATGCTTCACGTTACGCATTATAATCCCGAGGGATCAAATGAATACCCATTAATTATAGGTAATAATGTGACTATAGGCCATAATTGTTGTATTCATGCATGTACTATTAAAGATAATGTTTTAGTAGGAATGGGAAGTACTATATTAGATAATAGTGTGATTGAAAAAAATGTATTTATTGGGGCGGGAAGTTTAGTTCCTCCTAATAAAGTTTTAAAATCAGGTTATTTATATTTTGGTAATCCTTTGAAGCAAGTCCGGTTATTAACTGAAGCTGAAATTAAGCATATTCAGTATTCTGCTGATCATTATGTAAGAGTAATGAAAACACATAAAGATCAAAGTTGATATGATACCTAGATATTTATTAGATAAGCTTAATAAAATTAATATTAATAGCTATGTAGAGTTGATGAAATATGATTATAATTCAGTTTTTAAATGGTTAAAATATAAAGAAATAAGTCTAAGTTATAATGTATTATTTGATTTATATTGTATCTATAATAATTTAATAATTAACGGTTTAACTGAAGAGGAAAAAGAAGAAATAATTTTAAAATTTAATAGGTCAAAACCATCATACCTTCCATTACCAATTAATATTATAAAAGAGTATTTAGAAGAAGCAAGACTGCACGCACAAATTGCTCAAGATAATAACGAAATACCTATTGGAGCAATTATTGTAAAAGACGAACAAATAATTGCTAGCGGCTATAATCAAACAAAATTTTATAATAATATTATTTGTCATGCGGAAATAATAGCTTTAAATAAAGCGCAGATTTTATTACAAAATCACCGGTTAAATGATTGTGATTTATATGTGACTATTGAGCCATGTATAATGTGCGCGGGGGCAATGGTTCATAGTAGGATCCGGCGTGTTATATTTGGCGCATTGGAACCTAAAACCGGAGCTATTTTAAGCCAGTTCACAGTTTTAAATAATTTAGCGGTAAATCATCAAACAGAAGGAATAGGTCCTATAGATAATGATTATTATTCTCAGCAAATATGTAATTTTTTAAGGAAAAAACGTTAATTCATGCTATAAACAAAGCATGAATTAACATTATAATAAAACCTTATATACTATTAAATTCAAATTTGTTATTTAAAATATTCAAATCATTTTTATAAATATTTATTCCTACTTTCTTAAAAAGATTTTTAAGTGTAGCAGGATATTTAAGAGTAGAGGTGAAAAGAGAGTTATGTCTATGAGTACACAAGGCTATAATTAAAGATATATCATCTTTAGTAAAATCTTGATAAATAGAACTTAATTGCTTGATTAATTCTTTATTTAAAAAATCTTCTCGAATGTTATATTCATTTACATTTTTATAATATTTGTCTATATACTTAACTAGATTAGTGCATATACTTTTAAATTTATTTTTCTGATCTATGTTAAAAATGCCAATTTTTTCTATTAAAATGTCTTGTTTTGATTTATTATATTTTAACTCAAAAATTTCAGAACTAAGTTGCCGATTAAAAGCCAAATTTAAATTTGAAATATACATAACATTGTATCCTATTTTAAATATTATTTTGAAGGGAAAAACTTAGATAATAGCTGATATAAAAGGTTTTCTCCAGTTACCACAAACACATTAAGAATTTACTTTTTATAAGAGTTTTATTATAAAAAGGTTACTCATTAAATAAATGAATGTAACCTGTATTATAATACTTTAACTATTAAAAATAATAGTAACAATTTTAACACTTTATTTTACAAGTATTATAAGCTGAAGTATAAAATTAAAAAAATAACTTATTTATTATAATCTTTAATAATATTTGCAGTTTTCCTGCCAGTTACAATTGCTGTTCCTGTAGATGTTACCGATGGATATGAAATATAATTACCGCTTAAATATAAACCAGAAATTTTTGTTCTAATATCAATGTTTTATAAACTTTAATATATTTAGCTGAAACAAAGGGAATCCTATTAACTTTATACCAATTAATTAAGTTGGATTTTATCTATTAAATAGTAATATACAGAAATTACAGTTTGGGTTTATCTAAATCCATATTGATCTAAGAGATTATTATTAAAACCAATAAATATTAAATATAACTGCTAAAAATAATATAATCGTTAAACTAGTTTCTTTTTTCATATTTTGTGACTTATTATTAATTATATAATGTTTAATGTATTCTGTTAATAGCTATATTTGCTAATTCAACAAGGGCATCTTTATAAATGGAGCTAGGGAATATATTTAAATGATCTATTGCATTAGTTACAAAATTTAATGCTAGTTTATTACAATATCCAATAGCATTGCTATTTTTGATTAGTAAAATAACTTTTCTAATATTAAAATCATCCGGGATAATAATAGTTTTTTTTAAAATTTCAACTTCTTCTTTAGTGCCATATTTTAATAAATAAATTATAGGTAAAGTTATTTTACCTTCAATTAAGTCGTCACCAATATTTTTTCCAATTTTTGAATTTTCTCCAGTATAATCTAAAATGTCATCTACAATTTGAAATGCAATACCTAAATTATTAGCATAGCTAGCTAAATGTTGCTCCATTTCTCGGTTAGATTGGGCGATTATAGATGCTACTTTAGCAGCAGCTTCAAATAAAGTCGCAGTTTTGTAATTTATAATTTGAAAATATTCTTCTTCAGATAAATTTTGACGACCAATATTTAATAATTGCAAAACTTCTCCTTCAGAGATAGTGTTTGTACTATTAGCCATAACTTCAAGTAAGCGAATATTTTTACTCTCAATCATCATTTGAAAAGCACGAGTATAAATAAAATCGCCAACTAAAACAGCAGCCGCATTACCAAATGCGGAATTAGCAGTTTTTTTGCCTCTGCGTAAATTAGATTCATCAACAACATCATCATGAAGTAATGTAGCAGTATGAATGTATTCAATCATTGCTGCCATTTTATGCAACAGATTACCATCTTTAACTCCTGCAATCCGACCGCAGAGTAATGTTAGTAAAGGTCTAATCCTTTTCCCTTTGCCCGCTATTATATACTCGCTAATTTCATTAATTAATGGAACTTTTGACCCAAAATCTTCCCTAATGATTTTATCAACTATTTGCAGATCATTTAGCATTAATTGATTAATTTTTTCCATATCATATTTTTTTTTCATAATTAAATTTTAAAATCACCAAATATAGTTTGAATTAATGAAATTCCTGCAATTGCTGCAGTTTCAGCTCTTAAAATATTTTCCCCTAACTTTATTGTTTTATAGTCATGTTGTTTAAATAATTCTATTTCAGAATTGGTAAAACCTCCTTCAGGACCTACTAGTAATAATATTGTTTTAGGATTTGTTTGTTTAGAGTGAATGCCAGTAGTATTATGAGGAGATAATATTAACTTTAAATCTGAGTTTTTATAATCTATAAGTAATTGGCTTAAATTAATTGGCTGTTGAACTTTATTTAGAGAATTCCTACCACATTGTTCGCAGCTGCTAATAATTATTTTTTGCCAGTGTTGTAAGCGTTTTGGTTGATTATTTAAGTATATTCGTTGAGAGCGTTCGCTAATTATTGGGATAATTTCACTAACACCTAATTCAGTAGATTTTTGAATAATTAAATCCATTTTATCATTAGCGATTACAGAAATACCTAACTGAATTTTTAAAGATGAATTATTTATACCTTTTTGTTTTTTTAATATTTCAACAATGGTTGATTTTTTATTTAAAGAGGTTATGTTAGCTAAATACTCGTATTCATTACCATTAAAAAGAACTATTTTTTCCTGGTTTTTTATACGTAGGGCAAATAGATGTTTAATAACGTCTATCGGTAGTTCTAGTTTGTTTGATTCTTCTAAAGGAATATTCACATAAAAACGATTCACAATATTTTCCGCCTTAGAATTAAATTTTTTCTATCATTAACTTTATATCTTTCTGAATTTCATACGTAAGTTCTTCAGGCTGTTTATGTAGTGGGCTAATAGGTTTACCAATTTGAACATTTATGGTGCCAGGATAAAGAAAAAAACTACCTTTGGGCATACAATATCCAGCATTATGAGCAACTGGGATAACTGGTAAACTAAGGTTAATTGCCATTTTAGCAATTCCGGTCTTAAATGTAAATAATTCACCTGCTGGTGCACGTGTTCCTTCTGGGAAAACTAAAATCCAAAAACCATCTTGTATACGTTTAACGCTTTGATGTAAAATTTTATGTAGGGCTGCAGTTCGTTCTGAGCGATTGATTGCAATTGGAGATACTAACCTTAATGTCCAGCCAAAAAATGGAATCTTTAATAATTCCTTTTTTAATATCCATACGTGCTGAGGAAAAAAGCATACAAATGAAGCTGTTTTCCACATTGATTGATGATTACTAGCTATAATTGCAGGGCTATTAATAATATTTTCTTTACCTTTAACCATGTATTTTACACCGCAGATATTTTTTGCACACCACGTAAAAATCCTCCCCCAGCTACATAAAATTTTATGTCTTAATTTGGAACTAACAAAAAATAAAATAGGAGAATTAATAGAATAAATTACTGTTAAAGGGCCTATTATTAACCATAATATAGTTGAACGCAGAATAACTGCAGGAGTTTTTTTATTTTTCATGTTATTCTTTACTATCTTTGTTAATTAAATATTCACTAACAGCAAGTAGATTATCAAATATTAGAGTATTTTTGGGAATACCGCCTTTCGCTAATGTTTTTTTACCGTTACCAGTTTTTACTAAAACTGGTATTCCACCCATATTATGAATTGCCTCCAAATCACGAAGACTATCGCCAACAAACATAATTGTTTCAGGATCATCTATACTAAAACGTTCAAATATTTCTTTAATCATTCCAGGTTTTGGTTTTCTACAATCACAGTTTTCATTAGGTTTATGTGGACAAAAGAAAATTGCGGTAATTTCTCCACCAGCTTGTTTAATTACTTTGAGCATTTTTTCGTGAATATTATTTAAGGTTTCTATAGTATATAAACCACGCCCTAAGCCTGATTGATTAGTGCAAATAACAACTTTAAAACCGGATTGGGTTAAGTTTGCTATTGCTTCAAGACTTTCTGGAAAAGCAATCCATTCGTCAGGATTTTTTATAAAATCTTCTCGCTCTTGATTAATTACGCCATCTCTATCTAAAATAATTAGTTTCATATTTTCTACTCTAATTCTAATAATAGGCATTCGCTATTTAAAAAAGCATATAGGTTTTGTAATAAAAATATACGGGCATCACGTATATTTTTATCATTATCCATTACCATAACTGAATCAAAAAATTTGGTAATTGGTTCATTAAATTTTGATAGTATTAAAAAATAATTATCCCAATCATTAGTATTTATGCATTTAGAAGCATTAGTTTTTTCTTGTTGTAATAAAGTTAACAATATATTAGCTATATCATGTTTTAAGAAATTAGGGTCAACTATATTGATTTTTTGATCGAGTAATCCATTTTTTGCTAAAATATTATGTATACGTTTATTAGCAGTTAATAGTGGTTGATTATTTTTGTTGGCTGCAAATAATTGCAATTTTTTTAATAAACTAGGAATATGATGAAAGAACTTAGGATTTGTTGCAATAATACTTTTTACACAATAATTTGAATATTTATCGTCTATTTCTGTAATTAAAAACTGTTCTAAACGTTTTAGAATAAATAAAAATACGTCGTTAGGTATAGATTTACTAATATTTATATTATTATTAATAAATGCCTCATAAGCTAAAGAAATTAATTTAGTAATATCTATTTTTTCTAATAAAAGAATTCGAATAATTCCTAAAGCATGGCGGCGTAGAGCGAATGGATCTTTTTCTCCTGTAGGTATTAAACCAATTCCCCATATGCCAACTATGGTTTCAATCTTATCTCCTAATGCCATAATTTGTGACAATATATCGCTAGGTAATTTGTCTTTACTAAAACGAGGATAATAATGTTGTTCAATTGCATTAGCTACTTCTTCCTTTTCTCCATTATGCAGGGCATAATATTTTCCCATTATCCCTTGCAGTTCAGGAAACTCTCCAACCATTTCAGTTGTTAAATCGGCTTTTAATAATTGAGTACTTCTACTAATTATTTCGGGAGAGGGGATATTTTTTATTTGCTGGTCGAATAATTTAGCAATCTTATCTGTTATAGTTTGTAGACGTGTTATTCTTTCTAATTGAGAACCCAATTTGTTATGATATATCACATTTGAAAGTTTTTCTACAAATTCATCTAAAGTATGTTTTTTGTCCACGTCATAAAAGAATTTTGCATCAGCTAATCTGGCACTTAAAACTTTTTGATTACCGCTAATTACCGTTTCAGGATTAAGAGAAGCAATATTAGAGACAAATAAAAATTTATTAGTTAACCTGCCGTTTTTATCAAGTAATGCAAAATATTTTTGATTTTTAGACATGGATAAAATTAAACATTCTTGTGGTATCTCAAGAAATTCTTTATTAAATTCACCTTGAAGTATTATAGGGTATTCAACAATTGCCGTTACTTCATCGAGCAACTCAGGAGTAAAATATAATTGAAGATTTAATTTATTAGCAGAAATTTCAAGAGAATTTTTGATCAGCTCTCTTCTCTCAATAAAATCAGCAATCACAAAGCCATCTGTTTTAAGTAGTTGATTATATTCATTAGTATTTTTAATAATAATTTTTCCGCTACTCATTTCCCTATGACCTAAAGTCCAGTTTACTGGATGTAAGTCAAAAATACTACTTTTATTGCAAATTACTTGATTTCCATACATAATTATTAAATTATGAACAGGTCTAATAAAATGAAAATTATTATTGCCCCAACGCATATTTTTAGGAATAGGTAGTTGCTTTAAAGCATAATTAATTGCTGCAATGAGAACAGAGTCTAAGCTTCTTCCTTTTTTATTTTGGAGGTAATAAAAGTAACCACCTTTTTGTTCTAGTTCTTGCCAATTTTCAAGGTTACACGATTTGAGAAAACCTAATAATGCACTACTTGGTTGATTATCTATTATTGCGGATTCAATACTAGGGCCTTTACGTAATGTTTTTTGATTTTTTTCTTTATTTGCTATATTGTGCATAATGCAGCCAAAACGCCTAGGGCTTATAAATACCTCAATTTTTTCTTCAATAATGAAAGAACTCAGTTCTTTTTTTAATGCATTGGCAAAAGTAGAGCCAATATTTTCAAAAATATTAATAGGAGGTAATTCTTCAGTGAGAAATTCAATTAATAAAGAGTTTTTTTCGATTTCTGGACTATCTTGAATGTATTCAGAAGATTCTGAAAAATGTCGCATAAAAATTATTCCTAAGAGTTAAATAGTGGCTAATATAGCAAGACTTTTAGCATGATTTTAACATTTTTCAAGCTTTTGTTTCATAATAAAAATAATAAGATATAGGAATGTTATCGTATGGTAAAATTGCGGAGGGTTATATTGTAGAACAAAGGAGTATATGAGAATGATTGATGAAGATGGATACCGCCTAAATGTCGGTATAATTCTATTGAATCATAATAATCAGGTATTCTGGGGGAGAAGGAAAGGTGAACATTCTTGGCAGTTTCCTCAAGGTGGGCAATATGGTTCAGAGGGGGTACAGGAAGCAATGCTTCGCGAATTAAACGAGGAGCTTGGTTTATCATCAGAGCATGTAGAAATTGTTGCAAGAACTAAAAATTGGTTATATTACGATGTTCCGGTCAATTACAGCAGAACAAATAAAGGCATCTACCGTGGTCAAAAGCAGATTTGGTATTTATTAAGATTATTAGGAAAAGAGCATCATATAAATGTAAAATTTCATAAGGATCAGGAATTTGATGCATGGAGATGGATAGATTATTGGGTACCTGTAAAAGAAGTAGTATCTTTTAAGCAAGAAGTTTATTTAAAAGCACTTACCGAATTATCACAATATATTGAAATAAAAAAGGAATTATGAAAGAATTTAATGTCATTTTATGAAAATTATGTACTGATTGATGCTTTGTTAAATAAACCAATAAGTTACACACCAATTTGGCTTATGCGTCAGGCTGGCAGGTATCTGCCAGAATACCGCAAGATAAGAGAACAAGCGGGCAGTTTTTTAAATTTATGTAAAAATCCGGATTTAGCTGCAGAAGTTACTATTCAACCGTTAAAGCGATTTGATCTAGATGCAGCTATTTTATTTAGCGACATTCTTGTAATTCCAGACGCACTTGGTCTGGATTTATATTTTGTAGAAAATGAAGGCCCGAAATTTTCAAAACCAATCATTACACCATTTGATATTGATAAAATTAGCATTTTAGATATAGTAGATAATT
>CALMTA010000080.1 GCA_937872505.1 uncultured Neisseriaceae bacterium
CGTCTTGGTGAAAAGAATTTATCAGGTGAATGTTGTAATAGTTTGAGTTCACTCTGGGACATTCTTGGATTGTCTCTGTAACTCGTCATATGTTTTTAACAATTTAATAAAGAAATCATATTCTACTACCGCTAGGAAATCCTTATGCGTTTTCTTGTGAAGGATTATTAACGGATATTCTATCTTATCTTTTATTTCTTTAATCTGAGTTTTCATCTTAGCAAGTATTGCTGAATAGTTTAACCCACGTTTATATCCACTCTTACACTGAACATAATACGGTATGTTATCTATATCAACAGAAGCATTGTCTAATTGTTTACTACTAAATCTTGTAGTACATGCTTTTGAATACCCTAAGTTCTTGAATACGTTGACAATCTCACGTTCAAACCGATGCCCTTTATCTCTAGAAAGGGAGGTCGTCTTCGGTGGGATACCAGTCGATGGGTTTCTTGGCATGTTCTATTAAATATTTATTTACTTCTGTAAACCTAGGGTTAAATTCATTAGCCCCACTGTACACTGTACTTGCTGGATGTACTGTCTCCAACACTAAATGATTAGATGGTATTAAAGGTATGAACTTTTTTGCAAAGTTACCCCATAACATCCAAACTAAATGTTGTTTAGATTTCAAAGCTGCGAGTACTGCATCGGTGAACGGCTCCCATAACTTCATGTGAGAACCTGGACTGCCTCTCTTTACAGAGAGTGCGCAGTTAAGAAGCAGCACACCTTGATAGGCTAAGTCTGTAAGTACAGGTGAACGTTGATACTTAAGTCCTAATTCTGCTTCAAGAGTTTTCAGTATTATTCGTATAGATGGTGTCAACTTCTTTGTTGAGAACGCTAATCCTTGTGCACTACCGTCATGGTACGGCAATTTGTTATCTCTTGGACTCTTTATTCCTAGACTCTGTACTTTTATAGTTAAGTTATATGTACAGTTCAGACTATATCATCAACCTAATTAGGTTGCGAAGCGCTCGTGGCAGAAATTACTGACTCTTCAATAAATGAAGTCTCTCGTCTGCTAGTCGTTGAACCTTCAAAGAAGTCTCCTTCTAAGCTTGGCTGCTGATTGCCCTCTTCAGGATGTTCCAGCAATTCACTTCGTTTATACAGGACCCTTGTTGGTATGATTTTGTTTTTACAAAGATAAAAAAGTAATACGTAATTACCAACATAATATTTAATCCTGCCCAAGCAACACAACGTTAGTATTCTCGAATGGACTTAACCTAAACGCGTTGTAAGCATCTTCTGCTATCGGATAAATCGTTTCCGTTTCTGATTTATCAATTAGAGTTTTACGTATGAGTTCAAAGTCATCTGATAATATGAAATCCTCTAATTGATTGTACCAACTAAGTCCCATCCTATTAGACATGACTGTTGCTAGTTGTTCTCGTTCTGTTAGTTCTAATTCCTGCATCTTCTAAAATGTCTTTAAGGTAATCTAATCCGAAGGCTTTAGCAAAGTCACTTGGATCTTTTAGTTTTTTATCTTGGTATGTAACTTCAGGCATCAGTATGTAAGGACATTCATAGTATTCAGAATGCTTTGCTGACAATGCTTTACCTGGAGTATCGTTGTCATAGAGAAGTATCATGTTATTTCTTTTCTTAGCAATAACATTCTCACAGCTTGGGTTATCGGCTAACACACCACACTCGTGTAGTACCATACTATCTTTAAGTGATGATGTCCTAACTACTAACTCATCTGTATCACCTGTAAATCCTTCTAACAAATCATTGTTGGATCTCCACTTCTTATTCTTTGGAGACAATGGTCTGTACATTTTTCTTTTCTTCAGAGCTAAATCTTTTTCATAGATATACAAAGGTTGTTTGTCAGACCATCTAAATATTTCAGTACTGCCATTATTCTCTACCCATACCTTATGACAGGCAAATACATTGAATAGGTTCAGAGTATCTCTTGTAATGTGGTAGTCAAAGAAGTAATCGTTATCCAAGAAGTCTTCGTAACGTTCATATGTTATCTTTGAATACTGTTTCTCACTGAAGTTTCTAACTAAATCAAATTGTCTTAAACTTGTATCAGCTAATGTTGGTTCTGTGTATCCAAGTCCAAGATTATATTCTTTGTTTAAATGTATTAAGGCTGGGTATATCCCTATACCCAGCCTAAAAGAACATACCGATATACAGTCTCCATAGAATGGTGAAGCATAGTCAACTAACGTTAGAATATTGTTAATCATTTTAAACGTACAACCTGGAGTGTCATCCTCTCTAAAAGGATTTAGGTATCTCTTACCTAATATAACAGGCCTCCCGAAGTATTTCTGCATTACTTCGTGTTGGTCTAACATTGAAAGTACATTATCAAACGTCAGTGCTCTCTTGCTCATACTACCATGAATTAGTTGGACGTGTTGGAGTTGACGCTATTTGTTGTTGAGGTGCACGTCTAGCTACACTGTCGTTCTGAGGTGCATCAGCTTTATAAAATGACAGTGAGTAGTTACCATTAGACTTGTCATCTTTCCATTCACGTTTGTCCAACATATCTGCTAACCTATTGAAGCTGAACCCATCTTCTGCAAAGATGTTACTGTAAACACTCTGATAGTTATTGTCTTCAGTTTCTTTCACACCTAAGAATGCCTTGATTACTCTAGGCTGTCTGTCAGTTCTCTTTAGGTTGTAAGTTATGATGTCATTAACTTCTTTGTAGCTACCGTTACATACATTTTTGAATGGTGTTTCAAAATCAATATCGGTTATGCGTAATAGTTTATCTATGAAGGTGTACAATTCCTTTTCGCCTTGTATTCCAACATGCGTTTTAGGATTTGTATAATCTAGTCGTGGCTTTCTGCTACCATTTTTGTGTGCTTCTAAGTCGTTCTTTGCTACCCATTCCATCTCACAAGATACAGGGTTAACATACCAAGCACCCTTTACTGAACCATCTTCATTGTAAAAGATGTCAGGTTTATTTCTACCCCACCATGAGTAACAAATATATTCCGTCAATGCATCGTCAGTTTGTACTTGAACAGGCTCACCATTTTCACCTAATGCATAATTTAATTTGCACCATACATCAAACTTGTAACTTGTATCTCCAGTAGCATCAACGAAAGCATATTTGATTTCATTGTCAAAAGACTTTGCGCCTCTTGTTACCAACGCCAACTGTTCTTTGGAAGGGTTGAATGCTATTGGTAGAAGGTTAGCTACTCCTGTGAATAATACTCGAGGTGAACTTGATTTCTTTTCTTGTCCTGCAAACTTTGCCATGCTTAGTAATTTCTAATCGCATTAAATATTAATGAGTAATCGTTTGGAATGTATAAGTCTTCGAACATTCCTTCAGGCGATCTAGCTGTATCTGATCCAGAGTTTTGGGTCCTGAATCTACCCTTTACTTTTCCTCCTTCAATTACCATTTCAGAATAGTAGCAGTGTTCAACACCACCCTCGATTTGCATTTTAGTAGCGAGCTTACCTAATACCTTTAACCTGGTTTTAATCTCACCTTCACTGGCCTTATACTCTTCTGTATGACCAATAAGAAAAGCTACAGGGTGCTCACCCATTACAAACGTTTCATCTTCAACAGTAATTCCTGATTGTAGCATCTTGCAGTCTTTGATAATGTCTGCATACTTTGTAGGTTGGCGTTGTAAAATACCTGGACTTTGTTTAGAACCATACAATCTCTTTGCTAGTTCTTTGTCACCAGTAGTTTTGAACGTGAAGTTCTTCATGTCAGCATTGAACCACACAAAAGAACCTGGAGCTAAAGTCTTCATACCGAATGACTTACCGCTACCTTCCTTACCTAATACGAGAACAGTCTCAAAGCCCATCTTCTTCAGGTCTTCCATAAACAAATAAATGTCTACGCCATAATCAGTCCAGTCATCAAAAGCTGCTTTACCTTTTTTCCTTAGCGTCTCAGCATATAGGTTGTTTTGTATAGCATTTAATGTGTCTACGACAATAATCTCTGTGGTGTGTGTAACCATTTTCTAAGTGTTCTTTGCAATCTTTAGTAGTGCTTCTACAACTGCCGAATTTGTTTCTGCGAACAGTCTAACTAAGGTATAGTATTGGTCAGTGCTAAGTTCAACAAGCTTACGTACAGCGGCGGTGTTAACCTTACCATCAGTAAGGTACGTACCAGGATTGCGTGACATCTCTGCCCAACATCTTTCAAGTACATGTGATGCAGCTGAACTCCAGGTGTCAAAGTTTTCTCTATTGCCAGTTAATGGGTTAAACCTTTCACCACCGTTAGGCGCACCAATAGCTGTCGTTAGAATAATTCTAGCAAGACTAGCTGATAGTGCTTGGCTTCTATCATTCGTTTCTTTTTTCTCTTCTTTATTTTCATTTTCCATTTTCTTCGTGGTTTGTGGTGTTAAAAAACTAAGCATAATCTTCGTACTTTATTTGAGCTCCAGTAGGTAACTCCGTAAACGTTATGGAATGTGGGTTAAACCATAAGCCTTTTCTTACCATACTTACTCCGTACCTGTTCTTTAATACTCTAAGTGATCTATAGTTCACTGCCTTATTAGGGAAGTTGTCAAGGTTATACCCACCGTGATTACTTATTCCGTATCGTTGTGGCATATCTAAACCAAGTACTACTTGGTAATTTCTGCCTACCTTTTTGTTGTCACCTAATGTAGATAGTGAACATTCATTCTTGTTAAACTTATTGTACTCCGCACTCTCACCTTCAGCCGCTTGTTGGTGAACATCACAAACACTGTAGCCATACATCTTAACACATTCATGTAGCATGTGGTTAGTACTGTGCCTATCCATTGTCGCTGCTAACGTTTCGTTTGTGCGGGGTGTCAAAATGTTTACGTGGTCTGTAACAATAATTACAAACTCGTCTTTGTCTGCTGGCACATAATGAGTATGAGGTTCGAAGCGTGTTACTCTTTCATGTATATTGTAGTAGCTACCTGCACTATCTGCGTAGTTACGAATGTAATTCATTATGTCATCCGTAGTCGTAACGTTTGGAACTATAGACAATATACTTTCTAGTTCACTAAAGGTGTCTTCGAATGTGGCTATCTTTTGCAAGATAGAACTATCTATTGGGTTATCATAGCTATTCAGTTGAGTATAATCTAAGCGTATATTATATTTATCATACAACATTGCACAAATTAATCCATCGATAAACTGTTCTCTTGTTTCTTCTAAACAGAAGTACATTATCTTTAGATTAAAACGTTTAGTCTGCTTGTAATATAGGAAGGGTGTAATTACAAAGAGATACTTTGCAAGTGGTGTCTTACCTACATTAGTAAATGATGTTATACAATAATAAGTAGAACGCATTATACCTGGCACATATCTAGATACTGCTTCTAATGGGAAAGGTATGTACTTTATAACACCGCTAATCTTTTCTTCGCGTTGTGCACAGTACTGTTCTAATCTTTGTTTAAACATCGAGAGTGCTTATGTCTTTGTAAGTTGGCTGATTATTAAACCACTCATACAAGTCACCTGTTCTTATATCCCTGTCGCTTATTTTAGTTGGACTTTGAGGGAGTATGAAATACTCTGGCATCTTACTTGTACGGTTGTGTTTAATACAATCTTGAATGTACGATTGAGTGGCTAAGAATATCCTAGCTTTGTTAGCTGACACAAGTTCAGTAAACAAACGCATACGTTCTATACAGCGTTGCTTATTACCCTTACCCATTGATAGCTTGTAAGGCACAAGCCCATCAAATAAGTTACGCCAATCATCAATCCAAGTTTCAACATCAGCTAGCTTTGTCGGAGCTACACTACCTGTGGCAGTTGTTTTCTCTAAGCTTGGGTTAGTGTAGTTGTCTACGCTCACCAATCCAAGTATGTCTAAGTGTATAAGCAGCACCTTCATAGCCGAAGGTGCTGCTTGAATTATCTGCATTAAGTGTTGGATGTCCATCTACCACACTGATTTGTTTGTTAGTCTTAACATGTACTTTTTCACTACCTTAATCCCCAAATAATATTCTAGGTCTTCGGTTAGCTCTAAAGCGATTGGCTGTAAGTCTTTTCTTATGCGGTCAATGGAGTTGTCAATAATCACAAGCTGCTCTTCTGCTTCTATTATCTTTGATGTACAGTTGTCAATATCACTTCTAATAGATGCAAGCAATGCGCTGTGATGATCTTCGGCTGCTTCTTTGTTTTCAATCATCGTCTCTATACGACCTGTCTTCTTCTCGTATAGATTAGAACGTCTGTCCCTATGATCTCTAAGCTTATTAAGTATTCTTCTACTGTTGTTTAGAGCATACGTTTGGCGGTTCTCTTCAGCTGTAAGTTCAACTCTTCGTTTCTTAAAGCCCAACATGTCGTTCATAACGGTACTTCTTGTTGACCTAAGGCGATTGAGAGAATGAACTACAGATTTGTAAGGTTCGATATGACGTTCTAATTCTTTAACAATGGTTGACAACTTATGTTTGTCGTTCTTATCGTTACGATTCACACGACTTAATGAGGCATAAATAACATCGGCTTCTCTACTTGTTAACTTAGGTGTGGAATGTTTCGATTTGGAAGATACTCTAAATGGACGTATGCTTGATATAGCTAGCAAGAGTGTTGCTGAATTATTTGCTAAGTTCATGCAACGTTCAGTTAATATTCCATTGTTCGATATCACACCGTCATCTTTCAAATAAAGTAAGTGTCGGTTGCGTATAGGTGTTGAAGAGTTTTTTCCGAATGCTTTCTGTAAACCATCCAGCTTTTCTTTAACTGTTAAACGCTCCCTAACATTAACTAAGTTCGCAAGCTTCCTCATTATTTGATAATGAGCACGCTCATTTACTTGTCCTTTGTCACTTATGTCTGATTGTAGTGATGCCATAAACTGATCGGTATACAATAAATTATACACTTCGTCCATCTTTATTACTGCAGTTTCTATTTCTTTCTTTGCAGCTTTTAGTTCTTGGCTGTCCTCAATCTCTATCTTGTCGTCGTCTATATCATCGTCAGCAGTATAATCCCCCACCTCCAAATCACTGCCTCTAGTTGCATTTATATAACTGTCGTCCCATTTGGAGGCGGCGGAGGGTTTGTGTTGATGGGCGGTGTTGAATTAATCGGCGGTGTTGTACGATTTTGAGGTTGAACTCTTGTCTGTTGATCAACAGTTGTAAAGCCTTGACGTACTGCACTATATGCTGTGTAACGTAAGAACTTCATTAACCATACAATCTCACCTGTAATTAAACCTAACGCTGACGCAAGCAAGTCAATTAAAATACATAGTATAGTAACTGCTGACCTGTTAAAGTAATTCATCTCATGCTTCTGCATAAGTGTTGCAAACTCATTAGGTGTAAGTACTGTAACATCCAAGTTCTGTAGTGGTACGTCCATCGTTAACACCCTATTCCAATAAAGGTCAAGAGCGTATACACCTACACCAAATATGATTGACATAGAGAAAGCAAAGATTTCTTCATACGTACTACCTTTAGCATTGTAACAATAAATAATAGCTGCAATAGAGGCCGCAATACTTATCGTAAAGAACGAACCACTAACAAGTGTAGCGGATGAGAACTGTCCTGCGAATGTCAGCCCAATAAGTATGAGTAGTAGCAATACTGAGATACTCGTAATCACTAAACCTGTTTGTTTAAATGAATACGTGTTAGCACTCGCATCCACAAAATCTACACGCTTCAATGCTGACGTATCAAACATCATCATTAGAAATACAGGCACAAGAAATACTGATACAGTACCCATGACCTGCATAGTAACAAGAATACTTTCACTTATGTCTATCCAATCTGCTGTCTCCATACGTGCATGCAGCGTATGAGCAACACTAATACTGAACAAGATACTACCTACAAGCAATGCCATCGGAGCACCAATAACAATCGCTTTAGGTACAGTGTTCAAGGCATGTGTAATTACAGTCCACATTTTAACTTGGTTGCCTGCTTGCTTTGCTTCGTAGTATGATGCAACAAAGGACAAGACAAGCAGGCACGCGAAGATAATTAAACCTATCGTTATGTAACTCATTGTGTTTCAATTTGTTTAAAGATTATTCTTTTACTTCTCCCAATACTTTGTAATTCTATTATCACATTGCATGGTACTTGTAGTTAGAAACTTGTTACATGTTTCAGTAACAGTACTGCTTACCACATCTAATATCCAAGGCTCGCATTCAGGGAACTGATATACAATTTCATCGTATACAGTAAATAGAATGGAACAATTATAATCTGCTAAGGTGGTGTTGAACAAGTCATACAGACTTACAATACAACTCTTTAACATATCTGCATTGGTTGTCTGCATTTGATTGTTGAAAAGTTGACGTACAAATCTATGTCTTTGAGGATGCTCAATACCATTAGCAATGTAGTCCGTATACTCCTTTAAGAATATGAACCTACGTGTTGTGTTGTTACCTATAGCCACACCATCTTTCAAAGATTGAATAGTGTAGTTGTTTAGGTACTTCATTGCAACTTCTAGGTACTCTGTTAGAGCTGCATATATTCTCTTTGCTACAGACAATGTACAGCCTAACAGTTCCATAATTCTTGCAGGTCCTGCGCCATATATCAATCCGAATAGTACACGCTTGTGTCTTGACCTTAGCTCTTTGTTAATTGTGCTACTAACTATAAGATCAGGATCGTTGTTCCTAATCCTGTAAGATATGGTAGCCATTGCAGAGTGTAGGTCTAAGTCACCGCTTACTGCCTCTAATAACTTAGGACACTGAGAGAAGTCGGCAAGTATAGTTAGCTCAGCACCTTTCAAATCAAGACATCCCATTGAGTAGCCTTCATCAGGTTTGTAACACCGTTTGATTTCAGGTTTGCTTGGAATGTTTTGTAAGTTACTGAACACCTTCAACTTCTTCTTACCTTCTGTCTTCACATCTGATGATGTAAATCTACCTGTTGTAGTTTCGTTTAAACTAATGTGAGTTCTTATCCTCCCATCTACTACAGTACTTAGAAAACTATCGCCGTATGTAGATACAAGTTTAGAATACTCTTTGTTCTTTAGTATTAAACTAATCAAAGTCTTTGCATCGTTGTTCTGACCAGAGATTAAATACTTTTCAAGTGTTCTTGCACTTGTGTTCTTTATTGTCGGATCGAATTGCTGCAACAACTTTGTTACTTGAGTAGGGCTGTGAAGGTTAAGAAGCTTTAGGTCTGCTTGACGTCTTACCTCAAAGTCTTTCGAATACTTAGGCACGTTAAGATTGTAAGCTTCGTAGTTACGTGCTAAGAATGTTTGTATCTTCTTATACGTAGCTTCTTCTTCCGCTTTATACGTAGCAGTATTCTCATTATGTAACTCGACATCATAGTTAATACCTTTCGTTGTAACTTCAGGCATTACAGCTACAATTCTGTTGTCAAGTTCATAAAGAAAGTCAGTACCTAATCCTTGCTGTATGTAGGTTTGCTTGACTATCTCTTGTTGTTCAAGTACTCTGTCAATATACTTTACGTCATCAGCAGCATACATAATTTGTTCAGTACTTAATGTACTGTTAGTGAATGTTGTTTGCAAACTCTTGTCAAGTGTAATGTCAAGATACTTTTCAGTAAGAGTATTTAAACTTCTTGAAGCTTTCTCTCCTTTACGAAGAGTTGTTTCAACAGCAAACGTGTCAAGTGTACGTATACAACCTGTCTTTATACCGTACCTATATTGTAGGAACTCGTAGTCAAACATTAAGTTGTGACCACATACAGTCTTACTACATAAGTCGGTAAGTATTATTCTTATGTCATCCTCTGATGTTGTTGCAGTACTTATTACGAATTGCGTATCGCGATCTCCGATACTAATTACGACAACTTCATCTTTAAGGTAGTTCAATCCAGTAGTTTCAATGTCTAACGACACACGTTCATGTTCCTCCAGCCACTCAACAATTGCCCACACATCACACTGTTGTGGTTCGGTTTCGTTTATACTCCACATAATTTACGGGCTGTTTGTCTGTTAGTATAAAGACATCAAACGGTTTCACTATCCAGTTTGCAATGTTCCTTACACGACTCTCTAACTGCGTAGATGTACGCCAGAAAGTAGAAAACATAATGCTTGTGTTAATCATGCTCGTTATGTCTGGTACAGTTTTAAACTTGTAAGGTTGAATCTCATCTCCATCTAACAACGGTGCAAGTTGCAAGGTGTATTTGTTCCAACCTACAACTACGTATCTTTTCTCATCGATGTTAAGGATGAGTACATACCTACGTTGAAACGGTGTCTTACCATCCTCTACACTATATGCTACAGTGTTACCAGGTACATTCATAGTGACAGTATAAGCAGTCATGTCGATTTTGTGTTCGTTGAAATAGCTATTCAATCCTTCAATCAAAGCATTTTCGACTGCTGTTTTCTTGCATGTTTTTCTTGCAAGTTCATTCGTTGCATCTGGAAATTCCAACTCATCTTCTGCTTCTTGAATTTCATATAGAGTGTCGAGTTCGATTGGGCAAGCGACGTTGCTTGCTTTATCTATCCTAATTTTAATTTTGCTTGTGCTACTTTCTACTACTGTAGCTGACAGGATATACCACTCTTCATCAACAGCAGTAGCCTTACTGTCCAAACTGTACGCATCAAACTTAAAATAATATGCGTTGACTGTTAAGTCATTTTGTTTACTCATGTCTTTATTTTCTTTTTGTTTACTTAGTTGGTTTCAATGCAAAGTTCCAATAGATTTTCACTTCACGTTTGTTATACGTGAATGACTTCTGACCTTTAAAGTTTACTACTTTGGTAGTGTCGGCCAGCATTTGTTCTAACTCAGAGAGCATGTCAGGTTCTTGTACTGTTACGTTATAGCCTAGACCTGCCCATAGAATTATTATTCCTATCCAGACAGTTAGTGCTGCCCACAGTATTTCAACTAACGCTCTTATTCGATACATCTTTTTCAAGGTAAGAGTTAATCACACGTCTGATATCTTTACGGGATATGTCACCGTTCTTGTCCATGTCTAGTCCTTTGTTCTGTATGTATTCTTTTGAAGGGTACTTGTATAGTACTTGGTGTCCCTTGATTAATGCTGCAGGACAAAGGTTAGCTACATACAAATCTTCAATGTTCTTGATGTACTTCTTGTAAGGTAGGATGTAATCGCGATAGTGCTTGAGTTGCTCGGTAGCAGTAAGATCTCTGAACTCTTTAGCTGTCGTACCTTTAGGCATATTGCGCGGCATAAGTTGGAAGATGCCCGATGCGTTTGTATTTTTATTCGCTATGCCTGGGTCTATCTTACTCTCTATGTAGAACTTTATTACTAATAGTTCAGGTCTAACACCGAGTTCCTTTGCAATTACGTTAACTTCTTTTATGAAGTTTGCTTTATCAGGCAGAGCGTTGAGGCGTGCTCTTACCTTGTCGTTTACTTTATAGGCCACAGCCTTAGTCATCTCGTGTGTTTCAAGTTCTTCAACAACCTTTTCCATGAGGTTAATAGAACTTATACTTATCTCTCCTATGATTATCGGTCTTGTTATCATAGCACTTACAAGTATTGTTGTTACTAGAAATACCGTGAGAACCTTGACAAGTTTCGCGAGTGTTATCATTGCTATCTCAATTGTTTTCGTTACATAATAGTCCATAACTTTTGTATTGGTGAAAAAAAACTAGAGCTAGGATAACCTAGCCCTAGTCATACCACTACAAAGTTACAAACTTATTTTCACTTTTTGACCCGCTTTGAGGGTTTTTGTGTTATCGCGCTGCACTTTCTTGGGCGAACAGTTAAACTGTCTGCATATAGAATAGTATGTATCACCCTTTCTTGCAATATAATACGCAACCTTTTCAGTTTCAGGTGCGTCACGATACACAACTTTAGTTACGGTGTTTACTACAGTAATAGGCTTACTCTTCACCTTTATATATACCGTATCACACCCGCTTGATTGTGGCTCTTCGGGAGTAAGCGTTACAACTTCTTTGGTTGTATCCTTTTCTTCGCTTACTACTTTCGGTTCCTCTTTAGGTAGCGTATCTATTTTGTTTGTAGCTACAGGCTTACCTTGCGATTGTTTCTTCACCTGTTTCTCGTACTCACTCTCCTGACTGCAAGCTGTCGTTAACAGCAACAGGAGCAGCGTCATTACTTTTACCGCGTTCATTGCTTTCACTGTTGTAAGATGTTTCATTGGTTGATGACTTGGGTTGTCTGCGTTTTAGATTAGTCATCATTGCTCCAGCTGGACACGCAATATACACTGCTGAATTACCTGCTGGTTCTGTTGGACAATCTATAACCTCTACTCTTGCACCGCCTTCAGTAGTACCCGTACTTACAGGCACTCTCACTCTTCGAAAGAATGAGTTGATGATTGCGAATGCTTGCTCTAACTTTTCTGCGTCTTCATTTCTACCTACACTAATCATCTCGTCAATTAAACCATTGATGAATGCTGCAATCCATCGTGAACTTTGTTGTTCCATTTCGTTTTACATTTACTCTATTTGTTTGTATGACGCAGCCTCACCTGTAGTCACTTCATTATTTATCTTAGTCTTTGCTGGCGCTGTTGTGTTTGCCGATTGTTACTGTGATCTGACCTAACGTACCAAGTGGCGTCGAACATTTGTAGCTGCTTGATGCACTGTACGTAAATCCAGAAGCGTGGATGTCTGTTGATACTTGGTATGTGTCTCTCGGCATTGTAGCGCCTACACTTGCACAAGCACGGTCGATTACTTCACGTATCGTTTCGTTCGGATCGAAGCTAACTTCTACTTCCATTGAAGGTAAAATTACTGGGCACACAAATCTGGGATCTTGTGACTCTACTAAGTTCTGAGGTGTCTGCGCAGCAGAATCGTTTAGATAACTTAAAAAACTCATAACGGTTATTTGTTTTAGTATGTGTTATTAGATTTAATCTTAGGCAATAGGCCTGTAATCTCATATTGTCGGGCTAATCTGACAGCTGTCAAAGAATTCTGGTCTACGAACAGCAAACTAAATATCAGCTGCGCACATGCAGTACTAACAAGCTGTAT
This sequence comes from uncultured Neisseriaceae bacterium, assembly GCA_937872505.1. Lineage (GTDB taxonomy): Bacteria > Pseudomonadota > Gammaproteobacteria > Burkholderiales > UBA11063 > Aquella. The sequence goes on from CALMTA010000080.1 coordinate 13,073, forward strand.
CAGTATTGTGTATTGTTGTGATGTACACACCTTCTGTTCTTCTAATGCAGCAAGCAATTCAAACTCAAGCTCTTTGTCGGTCTGAGTTAGCGTGCTAAGGTAGTCTTGGTATGTCCCCTTAGTTATAAGGTTTGTTACACCTGTCGCATAAATCATATCCGATATCGTATCAGGTACACCTGGACGTAACACAATTAAGTCTTGTGTTTCTTTGTTGGTGTAAATGTAGTCAAGTAATTCCTTAGTACTGTCCGCACTATCTACTGCAAGCACTACAAACTTAGTCTTGTTTGTGAGTAATGTCTTGAAGTTTTCTTTAGTAATCTTATCGTTGACAATGCTTAGTTCGTAGTTACGATCTTCTCTTAGCCTGTCTTGTAGTGCAACAACCTTTGGTTTACCGATGTCCTGTATTCTAAAGAACTGATTGTGAGTGTTGGGTCCAGATACAACATCAAAGTCTGCAGCTGTTATAGCTAAGCCATACCTTGACAAGGTATCAAGTAAGAAGCTACCTACTGCACCTGTGCCTATCACAATGACATGCTGTTCTTTTAGATAGTCCATATTAATCAAGCCTTCAAACTTTAAAGCTTGTTGCTCGCTAATAGTTTCTAACTCTTCAGTCGTTATCATCGTTAATTCTTTTTCGACTGCCGTTTCTTTTACGCTTTCGGAATTTTCCATTTGTTCGTTTTTCTTTTTGTTCTTCTCTTCAATGAAGTTCAAGTGAGCTGAAGTCAATGTCGTCCGTGTATTTCTTTGGTTGTTTAGTGTCGTAGCTAGACGGCTTAAATCCAGGTTCTGCCGCTGTCTTAGCTGTTGTTGTCTTAGCTGTAGCACCATAACTAAATCGACTAACGCGACTCGCTATAGTCTCCATGCTTGGAACAAAGATGTCGCCATGTCCTTCATGTGCAGGTATGTAGTAGCCTTCCTTAGTAGGAGATGAGCTAAATAAATCTTTTACGATACTTGGATACATCCAGTTTAAAATTTCAATGTTTAAGCCTTTGATAATCATATCGTCCATCTTGTACGTCACACCTTTTATGATAGGGTGTTTACCGATTGCAACATTACCATTCCATGCATCACCCTTCTGCGTTATACCTGCAGGTATGTATTGTTGTGTACTTACGTACAATGACATACTCATACCTGTTTTAAAGTCAGGGTTACGTGTGAAGATTTTCTCAGGGCTAATGATCGGCATGAAGAATAGTTGCCTATCTGTACGGTGCTTCTCAAAGTTAGTTAAGTCTGTGTTCGATGGTGTCACACCGTAGTTGTTAGGGTGAGTGTGCATCCAACCACAATAGTATGCTCTTGATGCCCAAGGGTAGGCTTCTTTGTTGATCGCAATAATCTCATTCATCATGTCGTCATCTTCGAATTCATTCGTGGCTAATGAGCCGACCTGTTTCGGGAACACCATCGACAATACCGCAATGTTGTTGTGCTTGTCTGGCATATTGAATACCTTACTGATAGGGTTTTCGGGCAGTAGCCAAGGTGTCTCGGTGCAGGGAGAGCAAAACATACCTGCTGATACTTCTACGTTCATCTTTTTGGCTGTCCCTACTAATGCGAGAATGCCTACGAGTGCGGCGGGTGTGAATACTATCTCACCCAGCGAGTGTTTCAACTCCATTAATTTCCAATTTAATTTTAGTTAATTCATTTCCGTTTGTGGTGGGTTCTTTCACCAACTCAACTTTTAAACTATTCCAATGTTCATCTGTCCATATAGCATCAGGCCATAAATCGGCAAGTGCTGGCTTGTTAGTGTCGGTAACTTTAATCTTAGGATAGTGTGCTATCCTTCTGCCCCAAGGGTCAGCAGTGTTCAGCGATTCACACGAAAGAAACTTAGTGACTAGCATTATCAACGACTTAATGTCTGCACTATACAGTGCTTCGTAATAAGGCTTTGCCATAGACCCCAAGCATAAGCTTGGAAAGTACGGTATCTTAAGTGCTTGACGTAATGTATCTCCATCTTCAATTGAGGTTGAACTACCGCTAACGTGTGGATGTATTGCTACACCTGTATTTTCAAGGTGTCCACGTATAGCTTCGCATGATCTGGACACATTTAAAACTAACGGTACAGAAGATGCATCGTTGTAGGCTGTAAAATGTTTTCTCTTTTTCGGCAGCAGAATTGCAGCTATGTAGCCAGGTACTAAATACAGTACACTTCCTACTTGTTTAATAATAGGACGAGTCTCTATTACTATAGCACCTTGATGTTTCTGAAGTGGTAGTATACCAAGGTACCTGTAATAACCTGTGTTTGATATTGACACTAGCTCTTCACGCATGCGCTTGTTTATCGCCGCCTGTTTCTGCAACATAGTTTCTACCACAACTAACTTCTCTACTTGTTCTGAGAGTTTGTGTTCGAAATCTAAAACGCTGCGCTCAATCTCAGCTCTCTCTTGTGATATAATCTTTGATGTTGACTTAATGATGTTGGTCATGTCGACCTTAGCTTTTAACGCCATCATTAAATCTGTTATCTGTTCTATCGCAGATGTGTTGTCTCTCAGTATCCAACGTGTTGCTTCTATCAACCAGTAGATAAGGTTAGCCGAACCTGTGATGCTGTCCGTGGGTAGTATAAGGATGTTGTCATTACCTACAGCCATTACGTTATTACCTACTCTCGATATGTATTTTATGTCTGCTTTTGGTGCGCTGTTGTCATGTCTATACGTTGCCAACCCAGCGAACTTACTTTCTATCTTGGCGTCAACCATTGATACTGTATTACCTAATAGACTTACTACAGGATATGCGTTGTGAGTACAGTTAGCAGCAACTATATATTCACGTGCCGTTTTGACAACCGCAAGATCGCCATACCTTTTTGAATACATGTTTGCTTGAAGTGTTACTCTATACAACAACCCTATGTAAGGTATCAGTAACGTGCGCCAATAGCCCATGACAGTACGTTCAATGTCTGTTGCTGGTCCTGTGTAATGTAAGGGTGCAAAGCTGTAGTCTTGTCCATACTCAAAGCAATCTTTGTACAAACTTTTGCTTAGCATGTAGTTTACAAAGGCGATATCTGCTTTGTCTTTAGGTAAGGTAGTTATGTTGGTCGCTATGTAACCGTGCTCTTTAGAAGAGTATCCACATAGTGTTAGCATAAACTCTGTCAACAAAGGCTGACCAGTCTTGGACACACAATGCAGAACTACTGTGTTCTTTTTGTACATCAGCTCTGCGTGCACCGTTAAATCGTCTTGCTTTACTGTGGTCTTTACACCATTACGCATCATGTTGTACACTAAAGGTATAGGTATCTTTACCTTTATCTGCGATGGTGTTACGAGTAAACTTAGGTACAGATTTCTAAAGTACTGATTAGGTAAGAAGATGTCTGAGTACAGTAGTACGCCGTTTACCTTTTTGTAGGTACAGTAGAGATTGGCTAGCTGATTTTTATCTACTTCTATCTCACATATTTTCGCAAGCTCAACGCCAAGCTCTTCTGCTTTCTTTGGGCATTGAATGCGTACTAAAACTTTTGTCATTGTAGTTCTTTTTATTATAGTTGTCTATCGCTATTCTACTATCAATAACTGTGTACCTTTCTCAACTGTTGCGGGCATGTCAACACCAAGTTCCCAAGTGATGTCTTTGTTATTGACGTTGACTATTTTATACACACCTTTTTTTTGTGTCTCTGTGATGTAAAATATCACACCATGTTTTGCATGTTGTCTATAGTTCACAGCTGTATGCAGTGATGGGCAAGAGACAGTCGTTGCTTTACCGAAGACGTCAATGTCTTCTACAAATAACGTATGCTGGTCTTGCTTTGGTTTGTCTTCAGGTTTAACTGAATCAGGTAGGTGAATGAGCAAACAGTTCTTAGGTATGTGTACTCTTAATCCTATTGTGAACAGTTCAGGATGGCTGCTCTCGGTGATTGTCCCTTCGTAGTAGCCTGCATTACCCGAAATGTTTTTGGATACTGCTATCCTAGCGATAATAGTTTCTTGCTTACCATTCAATTGGAATGCTTGAAACACTTTTATTTGTTGCATGCTTTAATTGGTTTAGTTTATGCTTTAAATCATCTACTATCTGTAGTACCTTACGTATGTGTGAAGGTACTGCTTCATCTTTCATACTGTTCATTACGAATGTCAACAGCTCAGTTTCTATTTCGTCTATGTTCTCTGGTGTGGCTGTAATGACAGTACTATATGGTCCAATCTTTACATCTAACGTGTAGCACATGCTTGGTGTAGCACGTGCGTTAAATATATCTACAGGTTGTACTGTTTCTACAGGTGTAGCTCTCGTTATGCGATAGAACTCTTCACCTTTGTATTTATTAGTCTTCGTTCTAATGTCTTTAGTAAGCTCTGCATATACAGTCTTACCTAATAGATCTGTTGTGCCAAACTCTTTCTCAAGAGTTAGTCTTGCTTCTCTTGTTAATGTGCACAGCTTGTAGGTTTCATCTATCCTACTACCTGTTACTGTTGTGCCGTTAGTGTAACACCCATACCATATATCTTTTGTAGGTGAGGTGTTATAGAGCTTTACCTTTATCATATATTATGCCCAGGTTTATTGTCCTCATAGTATCATCTGTTAGAAGTGCAACACGTCTTAAGTAATATGTATTACCTTCAGGTGTTACTGCTTCTACAAATCCATTGTCTTTTAATTCACGCAGTGTTGGATGCTGAACTTCCATCACATCTATAGTGACTGTGATGTCCGCTGATGCAAGCTCAAGCATAGGTAGTAGCTTGACTACACTATCTACTACATCAGTCAGCGATGACACTGTCATCTTCATAGCCGAGGGTGTCGCCATATAGTTTGTGTCTTTCTTTTAGGTCGTACAGTTCTGCTAAGCTAACAGTTTCGGAATCGTATGACTCGTTGTAAAATTTGTACTTGTCTAATAGTTTCCTTGGTATCTTGTGATATGATAACCAACTATTGACATGGTCTTCATTATCTAACGGTCCAACATGCAGCATAGTCAAGCATCTGTTTGCTCTTGTCACTGCTTGGTCAAGTTCTTTTGCAGAGTTGTGCGTTAAGATTACGTGCACATGTGGTAGTAGTATAGTTGTGATGCCGTCTGTTAAGTTCTTAAGGCCTGCTGCTGCAAGGTTTCTACTTAGTGTATGATCTTCAGCTGCTTCAACGAACATCGCTGCATCTTCAAGTATAAGTACTACAGGACCAGTGTGTATCTCTGAGAATCTTAGAAGCAATGCGGTTAGCTTATCACCACTGAACATGTTAAAAATTTCAGGTGACAAGAAAAGGAATTTAATATTACCTTCTGTTGTCGTAGTTAAATCTTTAATCATGCGATAGATGAGGGCTGTCTTGCCTGTACCTGGAGGACCTGTTAAGATGTGAAGTCCACTGCTACCTAGCTCTATCTTACCTGATTCTTTATTCTTCTTGGCTATCCTATCAACCATGTTGAAGAACAATCGTGTTGTTTCTTGGGTGTAGTTAAGTCGCCAATCTTTTACGTTGTACTTCTTATTATCCCCAATACTGCACTCTTTAAAATACTGCTCACCTGTGTTGTCTGTCACGAGATAATGAACGAACACTTCTTTATTCACTGCCCAACTACTGTGTGTGTAATACAAGCCTGGGTTCCAAGCCTTCTCAATGAGGGCATCTACGATGTGTCGTTTCTTTTTAGGGAAGTATATCCTTACAGCTGGTCTGCTTGTGTAGTACATGACCTTTAACTGTATGTCTGGATGTCCCTTTACACAACGTATCTCTTCTACTGCACCACTCTTAACGAGTGTTGTCATTCCATCATCGTGTTCCTTTACAACACGTAATGTCTTAAACTTTTCTGTGAACTTGT
>CALMTA010000081.1 GCA_937872505.1 uncultured Neisseriaceae bacterium
GCTACTTTTCTCGGTTGGTTAAAAACACATATGGGCGCAGTAATTAAATTTTCTAAAATACTCATATGCGGCCATAAATTAAACTGCTGAAAAACCATACCTATTTTTTTACGTAAATGAAGAACATTTTTAGGTAGAATTAATCGAGAATTTTGCTGATCATAAATTTTTATTCCATCTAATTTAATTTCTCCAGAGCTTGGCAGCTCCAATAAATTTATACATCTTAATAAAGTACTCTTTCCCGAACCACTACTACCTAATAGTACTATTATGTCTCCTGCCATAGCATTTAAAGATATACCCTTTAATATATGCAATTTGGCAAAATATTTTTCCAAATCAATAATTTCTAATTTTGGCGACATATTTAATTTATTCCTTAATTAATCTATAAAGACTCGATATTTTATCATATGAAACTTCACACATTTAGACTCAATTTATAGTTTTTAATTAATATATACAATAATTTAATTATATATTGACCCATTAAAAGAAAATGATATGCAATCCTCTAAGTAAAATTTTAGTAGATAGGAAGTTTTACTATTAAAAGCTCAATTTACTTTGCTTTATTATTGCTTAGTATAAATACTATTCCTGATAGTCGTGAATGCTTTTGTATTTATTCATTCAATGCTACAAAAGAGAAACTATAAGAAAACCTCACCAACATAAGCATATTTCTTGATAGTTACAATTGGCTCAATAATAACTGAAACTCTAAAAAACTAAATATTTATATTAGAGGTTTTTCTTTAGGTTTTGATGAAGTTATTGAAGCAACACAAAATTTAAAATAAATAATCACCAGATAGTTACCCGATCTGATGGAGATAAATACATTTTATCCCCTACTTTAACATCAAAAGCCTTATAGAAACCTGCTTGATTACTCAAAGTACCATTACTTCTATATTTGGCTGGTGAATGTGGGTCTGCTTTTATATTAGCAATTATCTGCTCATCTCTTACTTTACTACGCCATACTTGTGCCCAACCTAAATAGAAACGTTGAGATCCTGTAGTTCCATCAATAATAGTAGCAGATTCTTTTTGTAAAGATAATTGATATGCTTTATATGCTATAGCTAAACCAGAATTATCAGCAATATTTTCTCCAAGAGTTAATTCTCCATTAACTTTATAACCATCTAAAGGACTATATTGATTATATTGGTTAACTAATTTTTTTGTTTTTTCCTCAAACCTTTGCCGATCACTTTCTGTCCACCAATTATGTAAATTACCTATTTCATCATATTGACTACCTTGATCATCAAAAGCATGGCTTATCTCATGGCCAATAACGGCACCAATCCCACCATAATTAACCGCATTATCAGCTTTAATGTTAAAAAATGGTGGCTGTAAAATAGCAGCCGGAAAAACAATTTCATTTAATTCTGGATTATAATAAGCATTTACAGTTTGTGGTGTCATGCCCCATTCTGCTTTATCAACTGGCTTACCTAATTTATTAATATTACGTTTATATTCAAAACTATTAGCACTAATTACATTACCTATCAAATCATCTTTTTTGATTTTTAAACTTGAATAATTACGCCATTTATTAGGATACCCTATTTTTAAAGCCATAGCTGCTAATTTTTTTTGTGCATATTTTTTGGTTAGTGGACTCATCCACTCAAGAGATTCAATACTTTGCCTATAAGCAGTTACTAAATTTGCAACTAGTTTCTCCATACTAATTTTATTTTCTTTAGGAAAATATTTATCCACATATAAATGACCTAAGGCTTCTCCCATGCTTCCTTCAAGAAGTTTTATTGCTCTCTTCCATCGAGGTTCATTCTGTGGTATACCGTGTAGAATAGTACCGTAAAAAGCAAAATTTTCCTCTACATACTTTTTTGATAATAAAGGCGAAAAATCACTAATAAGGTGCCATTTTAAATATTCCTTCCACGTAGATAATGGTACTTTTTTAATAATTGCATTAAAACCTTTTATATAACTTGGCTGACTAACAATAACATAATCTATTTTTTCTTTCAAATCCGCTGCTACTAAATACTTATTCCAATCGTAATTAGGAGTAAGTTTATATAATTCATTTAAAGTAAGTTTATTATAAGTTTTAATGGGGTCACGATTCTCAGTTTTTGATAATTGAATTTTTGCTAATTCTACTTCTAGTGCAAATACCTTTGCCGCATTTATATGTGCATTCTCATCTTTAATCAGTGTTAACATATTCTCAATATGCTGCAAATACTTTTTGCGTATGTTTTTTAATTTTAAATCATTATTTTTTAAATAATAATCTCTATCAGGAAGACCTATACCGCTTTGTACGATATCTGTAATAACTTTAGTAGAATTTTTATTATCCTGATGTATGGATATATCATAAGGAGTATTAACACCAAGGCGTGAAAAATAGGCTAATATTTCTGGTAATTGTTTTTTACTTTTTAATTCATCTATTTTATTTAATTGCTCTTTAATTGGGCTAACTCCTAAACTTTCAATTAACTCTTCATTCATATAGCTTTTATAAATATTTGCAAGCTTTAATTGATCATCATTTAACATCATGGGATTAGCATTATTTAATTTATCGATAATTGAATATAATTGATTTAGAGTTTTTTCCCTTAATTCATAAAATGAACCCCAAGCAGATTTATCCTCAGGTATTCTAATAGTTTTAAGCCACTCTCCATTAACATAAGTATAAAAATCATCTTGAGGCCTAACTGAATCATCTATATTATTTAAATCTACCCCAAAATATTCTTTTGGTACTATTAGTTCACCTGAACTTTTAGACTCTACAGGTTTTATAGCAGTCAATGATGAATCTATTATATTAGTACTTGATGATTGAGATTTACTATCTACCACAGTATCAGCCATAATTACCTCACTATAGTTAATAAATATAATCAAAAAAATTATAATTTTTTTCAAGAAAATGCCTCTACTAAAATTTGTTTACTTTGAATATTATGCATTTCTTTACTGCCACAACTAGGTGCACTACTAGCTTTGCGAGTAACTACATTAAAATGCTTACCATTTAATAAACAATCATCAAGAACTTCTCTAATTTGTAACCAAGCTCCTTGATTATATGGTTCTTCTTGAACCCATATAAATTTTTTAACATTATTATACTTACTTAACTCAGCTTTTAATAATTTATCAGGAAAAGGATACAATTGTTCAATTCTAATAATTGCTACCTTTTTATCTAATTTTTTATTTATGCATTCATTGCGTAAATCATAATAAATTTGCCCTGAACATACAATTACTCTATCAACCCCAATATAATTATTATTAGTAGTATCAGCAATAACCAATTTAAATTCGCCATCTGTAAATGCTTTAATCTCGCTCATTGCCTCTTTATAACGCAATAATTTTTTCGACATAAAAATAATTAACGGTTTTATCCATTTAGATAATGCTTGGCGCCTTAAAACATGAAACATTTGCGAAGCATTACTTGGAATTACTACCTGCATATTGTTTTCAGCACATAACTGCAAAAATCTTTCAAGCCGTGCTGATGAATGCTCTGGTCCATCGCCATCAAATCCATGTGGTAATAACATTGTAATATTACTTAAAACTCCCCATTTAGCTTCACCCGCAGATATATATTGATCAATTACTACTTGCGCACTATTAGCAAAGTCACCATATTGAGCTTCCCAAATCACTAAATTACGAAGATTAATGTTTCCATACCCATATTCAAAACCTAATACGCATTCTTCATTTAATATTGAATCATAAATATAACAATGACTCTTATTACATAAATTAGATAAAGGTATATAACCTAAATCCGATATATCATCACGACTCGAATCATGCCATACTGCATGTCTATGGGAAAATGTGCCTCGCCCAGTATCTTCCCCTGTTAATCTCACACTAACCCCACTTTGCAATAAACTGCCATAAGCTAACATCTCTGCCATACCAAAATCAATTGGCTGTTCCCCACTGCCCATAGCCTTACGACTTTCTATTAACCGTGCTACTGTAGGATGAACTTTAAACTTTGGATTTGGAAGTTTTGTA
>CALMTA010000082.1 GCA_937872505.1 uncultured Neisseriaceae bacterium
CACTGCACATACTAAATATTTAAAATGCTCTTTAATAATTTTCTTTTTTTCTTTTATTGACATATTAGGAAAACATAAAGTTAAATTAACTAAACCAACATTACGTCGTTCTCTGACTACATAATACCCTAGAGTTCCTAATAATGAACCAATAAATCTTGTTACTTTAACCGGTAACCAGTTAAAAACCCTAAGGATAAATAAACCTAAATTAGCTGAAAACTTTTTCAAAATACTTAATAACCTTTAATAAACTATTCTTGTATTGTATCTAAACTAGCATGCTTTGGTATACGAAATCTATTATAAACCCAAAAATACTCTGTAGGAGCTTTTAATATCATTTTCTCAAATTCATTATACATACTTTGCATAATTACTTTTACATCTTTTGAATCTACAGAAAATGGAATATATTCAATTTCAAATCCATTTTTTACTCTATAAGAAGCTACTAAAAATGTCTTAGCTTCGTTATAAGACATCATTTTAGCCGCTAAAATAGTAGCAAAAACTTTTTTACCAAAAAAATTAACCCAAACACCATCACCCATACTAGCAACATTATCTGGCAACATGCCAATAATTTCTTTATTTCTTAAACTTTTAACTAAACTTAATATCCCCTGTCTAGATGTAGGAACAGGAATTATATTGTCTTCAGTTCTGCCATTTAACATCATTTCATTAAACCATTTATCTTTACTTGGTTTATATAAAATTGTAAAATTGCGCTTTATTCTATTAGCTGTATATTTAACAGCCATTTCAAAATTACCAATATGCGGTGTTAAAAATATAATAGGTTTATTTTCATCATACGCTAACTTTACAATTTCAAAATTTATAGCCCTCTTAAAAAAGCCTGCATTGTATTCTCTCGAACGATGCCACGCAATACATACTGTTTCTATTAAAGTTTTGCCTAATTCAATAGCTGTTGCCTTAGCCATTGATTCAACATCTTTCTCACTACACATGCCTGTAGTAATTAAATTATTTTTTAATCTATCTACCCCTTTTTTAGAAAACTTAAAAGCTAATACTCCAATTATTGCACCAATATTTCTCAATATTGATAGAGGCAACCATGAAAGTATCTTTAAAATAGGAGTAAAAATAATTTTTTTTAATAAATACATGTTTTAACTTTATAATATACCATTATTATTTTATTCTTTGCCTATACATTTCAAATAAACAAACAGTTGCTGCCATTGCAACATTTATAGACTCTACCCCTTCTACCATCGGAATTTTAACATGACTATTCACTATATGACTTAATGCTCTAGTTACACCTATACTCTCATTACCAAAGATAAACGCCGTAGGGTTAGTAAAATTAAAGTCGTAAATACTTTTAGTAGCATAAGGCGTAGTTATTATTAATTGCTTATTATATTTATTTACAAAATCTATAAGATCAATATTTCTATATATATTTAATCCAAATTGAATACCTTGAGAACTTCGCAAAACTTTAGGATTATATACATCTACACAATCTTTTGATAAAATTATATTCTTTACTCCAGTTGAAGCACAACTACGCAAAATAGTTCCTAAATTACCCGGATCTTGAATATTTTCTAAAATAAGGCAATCATCTTCATATAAGCCTTCTTTCACATCTAAATTTTCTACATTAATTAAACCAACTATATCAGTTGCACTATCTAATAAATTTATTTTATCTATCAGTTTACTAGGTAATAAATACACCTCTTCTAATTGCACTATTTGCAATAAATCTTCATATTGCTCTTTATTAGATATATCCATTAATAAAACTTGCAGCCGGTTATATTTTATTGCCTCTTCTACTAAATGTTTACCAAAAATGAGGGCTAATTTTTCTTTATTCCTTAATTTAGCATCTGTAGCTAACTTTACTATTTTTTTAATTAATAAATTATCTTTAGAAGATATTTTAATAAATTTCATAAAACTTTTCCTAGTGTTTATTAGATAATAACACTTCTGCAAATAATAAATCTATTGGATATGTAACTTTGATATTTGCTGTATTTGATTGTACAATTTTTACCAAATACCCCAATTTCTCAACTGCACTAGCTTCATCGGTAAATTCAGTTAATTGTTTATTATTTAAAGATTTTTTTAATATCCCATAACGAAACATTTGCGGAGTCTGCGCTAAATAAATATTTCCCCTCTTTAATGTGCCGGTAATAATCCCATTATCTACTTTTTTGATAGTATCAGTTGCACCTACCGCTAAAATCCCACCAACTTCATCAAACATTAATTCATCAATCATTTTTTTTATAATTTCACTTTTAATACAGCATCTTGCTGCATCATGTACTAAAATCCAATCATCATCACTACAATTTAATGAATTTAATCCATTTAAAACCGTTTCTGCACGAGTCTTTCCACCAACTTTTTTTATGCTAATTTTATCTGATAAATTTTTATAAGAATTAATATATGGATCGTTAATAGTTGACACAAGTAAAATAGAATGAATTTGCTCTAAAGGAATAAATACGTTTAAGGTATGCTCCAATATTGTTTTTCCAGCAATAGTTACATATTGTTTTGGTATATTTCCCCCAAAACGTACACTTGAACCAGCACACGGTATTAATAGAATAAATTTATCTGCCATGTTAAGAATTTTCAGATTTTTTTAACCACAAACTTTTACCCTGTGATTCTTTATCTAAAACCTTTAAATATTCATTATGTAGCGCTAACTCCTCTGCATTAGGCTTAATAATTTTAAGATTTAATTTACTTGTGTCTATTTGTTTAAAATCAATAGAACTATTTATATTATTTTGTTCATCCGCCAATAAGCTAATTTGCTCCCTAGTTAAAGCTAAATAGACATCTGCCAATAGTGCACAATCTATTAAAGCTCCATGATAATCTCGCTTACTTCTATCAATATTGAATTTATCACAAAGCGCGTCTAAACTATTTTTTCCTCCAGGGAATTTTTGTCTAGCCATATTCAAAGTATCAATTATATTTTTAACATAATTTTGTGTCGGCTGATAATCATGCAATTTAAATTGATAATCCATAAAACTTAAATCAAATTTTGCATTATGAATTATTAATTCTGCATCTTTAATATATTCAATAATCTGCTCTACCAATTCGGCAAAAACCGGCTTATCTATCACATCTTCATTTTTTATACCATGGATTTTTGTAGCATCTGCGTCTATTTCTCGTTCAGGATTAATGTATAGCTGCAAATAATTTCCTGTTAATTTACGATCTATCATTTCTAGCGCAGCAAATTCAATAATACGGTGACCTTTCTCTGGATATAAACCTGTAGTTTCAGTATCCAATATTAATTGACGCATAACAAACCTTTATAATACTTTAAAACGAAATAATGTAGAACCACATTGTTTGCATGTATAAAAACGTAATTTACTCCTCTGGCTAAATAATCCTTGCTGGCTAGTTTGTGTTGATTGACAATAATTACAACATACCCCACCGTCTAGCTTACATTCCGGATTCTCCCTCATATATTGTTGCAAATCTGGTAATTTTTTCCATTTATTATATTTTACTAAATACATATAACCATATATGCCAAGCCCAATTAATAAAAACCAGAAAAAATTAAGACTGAAGAAAATAATTATAATTGTCAGAAAAATAAAAAAAGCTATTAAAAAAAAGCAGCCGCCAAAAAATGGGGGGAAAAATACCCCCAGGAAAACAAATAATAAAAAAATCCCTAAAAGATTCATATACATAATTTTACCCTTAATGTTTTAATAAAACTTTGCCAATATTTTGATTATTCTTTAAATATTCGTGCGCTGATTCCACATCTTCAATATTAAATACTTTATCAATTACAATAGTAATTTTACCACTTTCAATTGCTGGTAAAATTAATTGTTTTATTATATTTGTTAACCTTGCCTTTACCTCATTTGATTTATTTCTTAATGTAGAACCAATCAATTGAATATTTTTTCTTAATAATAAGTTTAAATTAATATTGCTCTGACTTCCTGCCATTAGCCCAATATTAATTAATTTACCCCCTAAACCCAATATTTTTAAATCATATTCTATATAATTTCCGCCTACTGGATTTAAAGTAAGATTAATATCTCGTTTAATACCATCAACAAAACTACTTCCTTGCCAAACTTCATCTGCTCCAACATTCTTACACACTGCTATTTTTTCAGAAGTTCTAACTGTTGCAATAATATAAGCTCCTAGCAATTTACCTAACTGTATAGCTGCTAAACCAACTCCGCTTGCTCCTGCATGAATTAAAACGCTTTGTCCACTTTGCAATTGACCAATTTCTACTAAATTTAAAATAGCTGTCATGTATGCTTCGGGAATAGCAGCACATTGTTCTTCATTTAAAAATTCTGGTTTTTTAATTGCCAAAGCTTCTTCAACGATGCACAAATTATCATAACCACCACCGTTTACTAAAGCAAAAACCTTATCACCAACTATAAAATCTATAACATCTATTCCGCATTTTTCTACAACTCCATACACCTCTAAACCTAAATTAGGATTATGCCCCTCAGGAGCAGGATATTTACCTTCTTTTTGCGACAAATCTGCCCTATTAACGCCAGAATATTGTACCCTAATCAACATTTGCTTACTATTTAATTCCATAACCTATCTACTCAACTACAATTAAACCCTAATTTTATCATAATATAGAATTACTCCATTTGAATACTGTTTAAATAAAAGCCCATTTTTTTAAAATAATATTTATGATAAAATATCTTTTTAAATCAATTTTATATCGATTAAAATAATATGTCAGAAATACATAATATAATGCTAAATCGAGAGGTTGGATTAATTCAATTTAATCGTCGAGTATTAGCAAAAGCATTTGACACAGAAACCCCTTTATTAGAAAGACTTTCTTACCTTTGCATTGTCAGCTTAAATTGCGATGAACTATTTGAAGTTAGAATTGCAAGACTATTAAAGTTAAATAAAAACTATCCAAATAAAATATTGTCTGATGGATTAAAAGCATCTGAAGCTTTAAGTTTAGTAAGAGATAATATTACAAAACTATATAATGAGATTTATTCTGCTTATAATATATTAATTCCTGAATTAAGAAAAAATAATATTTTTATTTTGAAAAAACATGAATGGGATAAAAAGCAACAAGATTGGATATACAATTATTTCTTAAATGAATTAAAACCTATGCTAACTCCTGTTGCTATTGATTCAACTGATCCTTTTCCTCGGGTACCTAATAAAAGTTTGCATTTTGCTGTAGAACTAAAAACTAATAAGTCATTTGAACAGAATTTAAAAATTGCAATTGTTGAAGCTCCTCGTGCATTACCTAGAGTAGTAAAATTACCAAATGAAATATCAAATAACCAAGATGTTTTTATTTTACTTCAAGATATAATCAAAGAACATATTAGGTTATTTTTTCACGGTATGGATGTTTGTGGATGTTACCCTTTTCGCGTAACAAGAAGTGCCGATATAAATTTAAAAGTTGACCCTCAAAATATTCGCTCTGCAGTCACTCAAGAAATTAAAAAACGCAAATATGCAGAATGTTCAAGGCTTGAATTAGACATTACAGATGGAATTCCTAATAAAAGCCTTATTAATGTCTTATTAAAACAATTCAATATTAGCATAGCTGATTTATTTCTAGCAAATGGTCCTGTAAATTTATCCCGCTTACGGGAAATTTACGATATTATGCCAAGATCTGAACTTAAATTTCCCCA
>CALMTA010000083.1 GCA_937872505.1 uncultured Neisseriaceae bacterium
CAAATGGCTTCTCATTATTAGGTATTAAAATCGTTCGGCTTCCAGTTAACAATGTGTGTTGCAAAATGAAAAGGTTTAGGAGAAATACCAGTAACATAATTAAAAAATATTAGCTTTTCGTTTGCTATGCCGAGATTTGAAACAGTGCTATATGGTTTATTGAACAGGATCCAAAATAATAGTTTCCAAACCTCATACTGTTTGTGCCATTTCCGACAGGCTATGTATGGCACAACACGCTGCAATAGAGCTTATTGCTTTTTATAAACTCCACCATAAATAAGAATCTGGTGGAGGTATAGAGTATCCTGAATAGGAGCCCACCCATGACGGGTTTAGTTATGACCCTGGCAACCCCAATAGTATAGATATGTTTTTAAACGATCCCTCGTTTAATCCTAATCCGAATATTATCGGCACAGAAGATGTTAAATCAAGTTAAATTTCAATATTGAAATATTACTAAAAAATATTTTATTGAATAATAATTAAAGATATTTTTATCCTTAATTGTTGTTGATATAGCTTTGTGCTCCAAATTAAAATGGGTTTTATATGTTAATTTGCAGAAAAAAGTTATTTCTCTCTCTTTTAGCCTTCACAATACTTTCATATTCAAATCTTTCAGCACAAAACGAGCCAGAAAAAGACAATTTACTTACTGTTTCATTTCAACTGAGACCAAGAGCTGAATATAGAAGTGGGGTATTTCAACCCTTACCAGAAGGGCAAAAACCTTCAGCATTAATTAGCCAGAGAAATAGGTTTATTATCAACTATCATTATAAAAACTTACTTACCGTCCAAGTTTCACCTCAAAATATAACCGTTTGGGGGCAAGATGGATTAACACAAGGCGCAGGAGTCAAAAATGGTATATCATTTTTTGAAGCATGGGCAAAATTACATACTAGTAAAACAAATTTTTTACAAGTTGGTCGTCAAGTAATTAGTTTAGATGATGAACGTTTTTTTGGAGAATTAGATTGGGCGCAAGGTGCAAGAGCACATGATGCTATTTCTTTTCATATTAATAAAGAAAAATTCTTGTTTAAAGCATTTGCTGCCTACAATCAAAACTACAAAGAGTTATATGGCAATAATTTAAGCAACATTTCAGGAAGTTTATATTCTCCTGTTGACGCAACTCCTTATAAATGGATGCAAACTTTGTGGGCAAAATATAAAGTAAACACAAGCAGTAATTTTACTTTTTTGCTTAATAACCTTGGTTTTCAAGAAGCAATCAGTGCATCTGACATAAACGCTAAGAATTATTTTATACAAACTATTGGCGCAAATTATTTTTATTCTGGTTCAGATTGGAAATTTAATGCCTCTGCTTATACACAATTAGGGAAAAATCATACAGGTACTAAAACTAATGCTTTTTTACTTGCATTTTATTTAGATAAAAAATTAGATAAAAAATGGAACTTAGGCTTAGGTACAGATTATTTAAGTGGTAATGATGTAGGTACTGCTGGAGTACAAGATAACAAAGCATTTACACCATATTTTGGCACTAATCATAAGTTTTATGGTTCAATGGATTATTATTATGCTGGCAATGGTCATAAAGGTTCTGGTTTAGTAGATATTTATGTAAAAACAAGTTTAAAACCTACTGCAAGTACAAATTTTGGTTTTGCACTTCATCAATTTTTATCTCCAAATAAAATAGTAGATAACAATCAAAATTTATCAACCAATCTTGGTCAAGAATTTGATGTTGATTTTGGTTATTCAATACATAAATATGCAAAAGTTGTAGGAGGCTATTCTATTTATACAACTACATCATCATTAAACTTCTTAAAAAATGCAAATAATCCAAACTCTTTACAACATTGGGTTTGGTTAAGTTTAAATATCAATCCTAACATTTTTAATGTAAAATTTTAAATATTTCTCAACATTCAAACAAAAAAACACTTTATGACAAACAAGTTAATCATGGTAAGCTTCTTTATGGCAGTCATATTTGGAGCTTGTAAAAGTGGAACAAATTCGGGAAACTCATCTCAATCTGCTATTGATATGATTGCTGAAGGAGAGCCTAAGGTGGCAGAAGTTACTGGTGCCCCAAAAGTTCCGGCACCTGTTGGTAACAGAGGTCCTAAAAAATGGATTGTAAATCTTGAAACTACAGAAATGGAAGGCGTTATAGCAGATAGTATTTCTTATACTTTTTGGACATTTAACAACACTGTTCCAGGTAGTTTTATTCGTGTAAGAGTAGGAGACGAAGTAACATTAAATCTTAAAAATGCAGCAAACAGTGTTTTACCTCACAACATAGATTTACATGCTGTAACAGGACCAGGTGGTGGTGCTGCTGCAACAACTGCTGCTCCAGGTAAAGAAGCTTCATTTACTTTTAAAGCTATTAACCCAGGATTATATGTTTACCATTGTGCTGCTCCTCCAGTACCTATGCATATTGGAAATGGCATGTATGGCTTAATTTTAGTAGAGCCTGCTGGTGGATTACCTAAAGTAGATAAAGAATACTACATTATGCAAGGTGATTTCTATACAAAAACTTCTGCTGCTAAAAAAGGACTTTTAGAATTTGATAATGATAAAGCAGTAGCTGAAAACCCTGATTACGTTTTATTCAATGGCAAAAAAGGTTCTTTATTAGGTGCAAATATGATTGAAGCTAAAGTAGGAGAAACTGTACGTTTATTTGTAGGTAATGGTGGTCCAAACCTTACTTCGTCTTTTCATGTAATTGGTGAAATCTTTGACAATGTATATCTTGAAGGAGGCAGCCAGATTTCTCACAATATTCAAACAACAATGATTCCTGCCGGTGGTTCTGCTATTGTAGAATTTAAATGTGATGTTCCTGGTGAATATGTTATAGTTGATCACTCTTTATCAAGGGCGTTTAACAAGGGTGCTATAGGTAAATTAAAAGTAACCGGTGATGCAAATCCAAAAGTTTTTCAAGCTGGTGGAGCTGTAACCAAAGAATAATAAATATTGTAAAAATGAAAGTATTGATTCTTTTACAGATTGCATTTGTAGTTCTATTCTATTCTTGTAATAAGCAAAATGTTAAATTGGATATAAGTGCTGCAAATGAATCTAAACTAATTTCAAATACTATTCATTCAATTTCATCAGACGTTAAAATGGTTTATATTCCAGGTGGGGAGTATAAACCATTTTATGGTTCAGAATATGTACTTACAAAAGTTGCTCCATTTTTAGTAGATGAAAGAGCCGTAACCAATGAAGAGTTTTTAGCATTTGTAAAGGCAAATCCACAATGGAGCAAATCTAATATTAAAAAAATATTTGCAGACTCAACTTATTTAAGAGATTGGCAATCTGATACTGAATTACCCAAAAATGCAAAGCCAGATGCTCCTATTTGTTTTGTATCTTGGTTTGCTGCTAAAGCTTATGCTCAAAGTGTTGGAAAAAGATTACCAACATTAGATGAATGGGAGTTTATAGCAATGGCAGATGAAACTTCCCCCAATGCAAGAACAAAACCTGAATACTCCAGTAATATTACAAGCTTATATCTTCAAAAAGAACGGCAATATTATTCTGTAAAGCAAAGTAAGCCCAATTACTGGGGTGTTTATAATATTTTTGATTTAATTTGGGAATGGACAGATGACTTTAATTCTGTTCTTACAACCAATGACTCTCGTACAGGGCAATATGAAGATAAAGATTTATTTTGTGCTGGCAGCGCAACAAGCTCTACTGATGTTTTAAACTATGCTGCATTTATGCGTTTTGCACTTCGTGTTTCAGTAAAAGCAAATTATACAATAGCCAACCTGGGTTTTAGATGCGCAAAAGATACTAGCATTAATAATAAGAAGTAAAATGAAACATATATATTGTTTAATATTTTTAATCGTATTATTTGAATCTTGTAAAGAAGAAAAATCAAAGATTGTTCAACTTCCTTCTGATTCAATTTTTAATCTTGCATCAAATTGGAGGAATCAAAATAATGATACTTTACAATTAAAAAGATTACAAGGAAAAACCATGGTAGTTGTAATGATTTATACAACTTGTAAATCTGCTTGTCCAATTTTGGTTTCGAAAATGAAAAGTATTGAATCCAAGATTGACAGAAATGAGATTAAAGATGTTACTTTGGTTC
>CALMTA010000084.1 GCA_937872505.1 uncultured Neisseriaceae bacterium
ATATAATAAAAAATGATACTGTCGGTGTTATTGAATAAGGAAAAGCTGCTTCTGATATATATTCTCCAATTAGTGGCGAAGTTATTGCTATTAATGACCAAATAATAAATGACCCCACTATAATTAATAAAACCCCAGAAAGCGATGGTTGGTTATTTAAAGTTAAATATAATGATATTACAGAAGTAGACAGCTTAATGAACCTTAATGATTACAAAAGAGATATTGGAAAATAAACAAATGGATTTTAATTTATTTATAAACCGTCATATTGGCTCAAACAATATTGAACAAAAAGAAATGCTTCATACCCTAGGTTATAATAATATCAATAGTTTTATTAATGATACTATTCCAGCTAGTTTAATAAGTGTTTCTGACTCAACAACTGCCCTACCTCAGCAAGAATATGAAGCTTTAGAAAATTTAAAAAAACTTGCAGATAAAAACAAAGTTTTTAAAAATTTTATAGGCTTTGGTTTTTATGAAAGTATTACCCCAGCGGTTATTAAAAGAAATGTATTAGAAAATCCTGGCTGGTATACTGCATATACTCCCTATCAAGCAGAAATTTCACAAGGACGGCTTGAAGCTTTATTAAATTTTCAACAAATGATAATGGATCTTACAGGATTTAATTTAGCTAATGCTTCTTTATTAGATGAAGCAACTAGTGCTGCAGAAGCAATGGCTATGGCAAGAAAAATTAATAATGATAAAAGTAGTATTTTTTTTGTTGATGAAAATGCTTTTCCTCAAACAATTGAAGTCATAAAAACTCGAGCTAAATATTTTGATATTGAAATTCAAATCGGAAATATTAACAATTTAAAAAACGAAATGGATAATAATCAATACTTTGGTGTATTTCTTCAAAATCCTAACTTGTATGGTGAAATAAATGATTATTCCGCTTTAATTAATAATATAAAACAAAATAATCAAAAATGTGTAATTATTATGGCGTGCGATATTCTTAGTTTAGTTTTATTTAAATCACCTAAAACTATGGGTGCTGATATTGCAATAGGCTCTACTCAGCGCTTCGGTGTACCTTTAGGCTTCGGGGGTCCATCAGCTGCTTATATAGCTACTTCTGATGAAAATAGACGATTAATGCCTGGTAGAATAATCGGGGTTTCGCAAGATAGTAAAGGTAAAAAAGCTTTAAGAATGTCATTACAAACCAGAGAACAACATATTAGACGAGAAAAAGCTACATCAAACATTTGTACTGCACAAGCCTTATTAGCTAATATGGCTAGTTTTTATGCAATTTATCATGGTAAGGAGGGATTAACGGCAATTGCTAATAACATTCATAAATTAAGTATAATTTTACAGCATAACCTAATAAAATTAAATATTAAAGTTTTAAACCAACATTTTGTTTTTGATACTATAGTTTGCGAATTAGAAAATATTTCTAAAATTAATAAAAAACTTGAAGATAATGGTTATTTAGCCGGTAATTATAAAAATAAATTATTTATTTCTCTGGGTGAAACTAGTACTATAGAAGACATTGTTAATCTTATTCAAATTATTACTGATAAAAATATTTCACAAACTGAACTGACAAATAATATACCAAATATTTTAAACTCATATTCAAATTTATTCCGTAAAGATAATATTTTAACTCACCCCGTATTTAATAGCTACCATAGTGAAACACAAATGATGCGCTACCTTAAATATTTAGAAAATAAAGATTTTTCTTTAGTTCATGGTATGATTCCACTTGGTTCTTGCACTATGAAATTAAACTCTGCTAGTGAATTAGAAGGACTATCCTGGAAACACTTTGCTAATATTCATCCATTTGCACCTAGATATACCACTGAAGGCTATCTTGAATTGATAAACACCTTAAAAGAACAGTTAAAATCAATTACTGGTTTTGATGATATCTCCATGCAGCCCAATTCTGGCGCGCAAGGCGAATATGCCGGATTACTAGCAATTAGACAATATCAAAAAAGCATTAATCAAGAGTTTCGTAATATATGCTTAATTCCCAAATCAGCACATGGAACCAATCCTGCTACAGCTCAAATGATGGGTTTGGAAGTAGTAGTTGTACAATGTGATAATCAAGGAAATGTTGATTTAATAGATGTTGAAAACAAAGCTAAACAATACAAAGATAATTTATGCTGTTTAATGATTACATATCCTTCAACTCATGGTGTCTTTGAAGCAAATATAAAACACATATGCTCAATAATTCATGAAAACGGTGGACAAGTTTATATGGATGGAGCAAATCTCAATGCTCTAGTAGGTTTAGTTAAAACAGCAGATCTTGGAGCTGATGTCTCTCATATTAACCTTCATAAAACATTTGCTATTCCCCATGGAGGCGGTGGTCCAGGCATGGGGCCAATCGGTGTAAGAAAACATCTTAGCCAATTTTTACCAATGCATATAATGTATTTAGAACCCAATAACAACTATACTGGAGCATCTGTTAGTAGTTCACCATTTGGGAGTGCTTCAATTTTAATAATTTCTTATATGTATATTACTATGTTAGGCAATAAAGGCTTAAAGCAATCAACTGAAATAGCAATACTGCATGCAAACTATATGGCTCATAAATTAAAACCATATTATCCTATTCTATATACAGGACAAAACAATAAAGTAGCGCATGAATGTATTATAGATTTACGCCCTATAAAAGCCGAAACTGGAATATCTGAAGTAGATATAGCTAAACGCTTAATGGATTATAATTTTCATGCACCAACAATGTCTTTTCCTGTTGCAGGTACTTTAATGATAGAGCCAACAGAAAGTGAAAGTAAAAAAGAAATTGATCGATTTATTGAAGCAATGATTAGTATATATGAAGAAATAGAAGATATAAAAGCTGGTAAATTTGATAAAGTTAATAATCCTCTTAAGAATTCACCACATACATTAACTGATTTAATGAATTGGGGTTATCCTTATTCTCAAGAAATCGGCTGTTTTCCTGTTAATGAACTTAAACAGAATAAATTATTTCCAAGTGTTAATAGAATTGACGATGCCTTTGGTGATAGAAACTTCATTTGTAATTGTTTTGATTTTAATAATTAATATTAGAAAAGATGCAGCTTTAACTGCATCTTTTAAATATAAACATTACATATTAAGAAAGCGGTTTAATGTTTTTTATTAAATATTCCTCTATTCCATTTGGAAAATAAACTTTAACCATTAATATATTACTATTATAATCTTCAACATCAAATGCAATATATCTACCATTAGGTGATACTTCTATAGAATGGTTAGCTACGCTTTTAGTTAAGTTTAATTTATTAACTAAATCACTAACACTATATATTTGATCATTTTGTGATAAATAAATAACTTGCTTTGAATTATTCCCATTGCTTGCAATAAGTGCCCCTTTATCAGTAACACTATTTGCATTAGCAATAAAACCTTTTAATTTTGCAATGGTTGTACCTTTATAAGTATCTGGATTTACAGAAAAAACGCTAGTATCTCCTGAATTATTATAGAAACCAAAAATGTACTGATTCTGTGATGCTATTGATGTTATAAAAGCCTTATCTTTACTGTCATCAATTGTTACAGCAGTACATATCCCTGAACTTTCTTGACATAATGCTGCTCCATTATTAGCACCTTCATTTATAATACTAATACCCATTAGCCCTTTATTGCTTACTGTATAAAGCATTCCAAGAGCAGGTTCATTATTATAGGTTAATTTAATCTCTGATTCATTCACAGTATCATAATTTAATGGTTGTCCACCTATATTTATACCAACCAAATATTGCCCATTTTCTGAAATACCTAAAACATAATTATAACCGCCTAAAATTAGAGGTCTCATGGCATTATTATAAGTTGCAAATTCATATGCTCCTAATCGAGAATTACTATCTTCTGCGAATGTTATTCCTCCTGTAATTAAGTTTGTACTTATTACACTTAATCTAGCACCAGTAATAGTAAATCTCTCAGTATCTTCAACAAGAGGAATAAATTTTAAATTATTATCCCAAAGATAACTTTGTTGAATACATTTATCTGATTTTTTTACTTGCATTGAGCCAGCTACTACCCCATTATTATTAACTGCACCTACTTGAGAAGAGTAGCCTGATGGATCATTATAACACTCTGTAGCTGCTTTTGATAGGTTAGATGCTGTAAAATTTGTTATTACTGGATTAGTATCTTTTTGTTTATTTATAGAACCACTATTACATCCTATAATTACTGATATTATTCCTAATAAACATGTAATTCGTATATATTTAAAATATTTTTGATGAGTCAATTTCATAAATTTTCCTAAAATTTTATAAGATAATTAAAATTAGTATATGTAACATTATAGCATAAATCAATCATTTAAGCAATAATAAAGTAAGAACTGATATCTTTTAAAAACATATGATAAATAAGACTGGTTTTTTACAATAGTATTTATTACTTAAATTTTCTGAAAAAAATTAAGGGCAAAGTGTTTATGCATCTGCCCTTAAAAAATCTTAACTACCTGCTTTTATTTCTTTATAAGGCTCCTTAAATTTTCTATGATAAGCAAAATCATTTAATACTTTAAAGTGCGTTCTTGCATTTTGGTTTGTATGTAATTTATTATCATGCAAATTAGCAATATATAATATTGAATCATCAAAATTATCTATAAATGTTTTTTGCAACTGTGGAGTTAAATCACTTGCATTAATTTTATTATTTTTTACCAATAATTCTAAATCTATTGGTTTTTCTAATCCCCTAGTTTCCTCATTATTAAAAAAAGCATCTTCTATTGTAGCTTGTAAAGCACATTCAGTAACAATTTCTACCATAGTGCGATCTTTTGCGGATTTACATCCTACAATTGATACTACATTAAATTTTGGAAGTTTATTTTTCAGTATAATTTGTAATGTATTAAGAAGTATAAGCTGACTTGCTGTTAAATTTTTATTATGCATTAATTCAAAAAATTCACAACTTATATTTTTTAATCCAATATTGGCATAATAATTATTGTCTTTATTTTCACGATTTAATGGAAACTTTGCATCAATAAGATTATAAACATTTATTAAATCATCACTTATAGATTTAGTATAATCATTTTTATTATCCTGACCTTCTATTATATTAAATCCACTACCTTTTTTATCATTCCAAAAACCTTCTGAAAAATGAGCCTGCCTTACTATTAAATTCAAGCGTTTTTGTTTTGCTTCTAACCCTAATGTTTCCTGGTCCTTCTTTATTTTAGTCTTTTCACTATTAGTATCAAGCAACCTGGAAAAATAAATTCTTTTATCTTCATTATCAGTCACACCTATTAAATCTAAAAAAAACCTAAATCTTAAATTATTAGCTTCACTATCTTTATCAATAAAAGAACCTGTCATTGTTTGTAAAACTTCGTCATTACTATTTTTTAACTGATATGTATTAATTGGCCAATAAAGCATACCTTCAAGAGCGTTGTTATTCCTATAGTATTCCTTTAATTCATCTATTAATTTTGCTTTTTCTTCTGCACTAAGTTTATTAAAGGCTGAAGGAAGTGATTTATTAAATAAAATCAACTTATTACCGTTTGGTAAAACTCCCATTTCTGAAAATAATTTTTCAGCTATCAGATTTTCTATTCTTTCTTTTAATACTTCCTTAACTCTATTATAAGTATCATGCTTTTTCGCTTTTTGAGTTTTATTTTTCTTATGTGCACCAATTGTATTCTCTGATAAATTAGAAAGACTTTTATCTGCAGCACCTTCATTACCAAAATTATCTACAGCACTTTTCAATTTATTGATAACCTTATTATATAGCTCTTTTTGCTTTTCATTAGCATGCATCAATGCATGAGTATTTTTATTTTTAAGTAAAATTTCTGTTAACTCTTTAAAATCAATCTCATTATTATAAAGATTTGGATTTAAAAGCAACTTATACCCTTTAAGGTTTATAGGTTCTTGATTTGCTCTCATATCCATACGTATTGTTTTTGCATATTTAATAATCTGATCAACCACATTTTTAGGTAAATTCATAAATAAGTTAATATAACATCTTAGTTTATCAAGATTAACTTTATTATTATCTTTATCTATAATGCTATCATCTAAAGCCTTACTAACTTTAATTAAATGATATACAACTGCTAGGGATGCAGATGCTGTAGCATCTTTATCATAGCCTCGAGGGGTCTTTAAAATTGAAATATAATTATTAGTAGTTAATTCACTAGAAATCAAATCATCATTAAATTCTTTTAAAAACTCAACAGTATTCATTCCATGACAAGATTTTTCTAATATTATTTTTTTATTTTCTAAAGCCATATCTTTTGGCAATTTATCTAAACTCTTAAGCGTCCCTGTAATTATATTTAATTTTTCTTTAAAAGTTTTTGTTGTAAATGTATATTCACTTGTCGTACCATTGAGATTTTTTACTTTTCTGGTAAAAGTATAGCTTTTGTCTTTATTTATATTGAATTCAATATTATTTTGAACAGTTTTATTGTCACAATCATGAGATTTAATTTGCCCTGATACAGGAATCCCATTTTTCCATTTAGCTTTAATTATTGCATAATTAAAGTCTTGGTCTAATTTCAAAATGCCAAAGCCATCTTTATCTTCATAAGATTTATTAAAAATACTATACTCATGTGGTTTATAATAATAAGTACTAGTTTTACCGCTATAACCATAATTCTCATCACTTATTGTGTCAATTACCCCTTCAATGACCGATAATTTTGCATATTCTATATTCTTATTTATTGCTTGTCTAATTTTTTCATGTGTACTAGTTCTAATAATACCTGAAGAAAAAAAGCTTGTTTTGGTATTTGAATTACTCCAAATTCCATCAGTATTTTTATGGGTAACAATTATTTTTAAATTCTTTAAAAGTTTTTTAGATAATTTTTCATTCTTATTAAGAGAATTACCTGTTAAATTATTATAGATTTCTTCATTTAGCTGATCTTTTATTTCCTCTTCTAACTGAAGAAATGGGCGCAATGAGTTATAATTACCACTATTAAATCGTTTTTGTAATTTATCTAAAACATATTCTAGGGTTTTTTTTATTTTTTTAATTTCTACTTCTTTTTGGTTTAAGCGGTTTAGGGTATCTCCCTCAACTCTTCCATATTTTTTTAATTCATCATTTATATAATTATAAATTGCTAAACTAGCTTTTTGTTTACTTTCTTTCCATGTTAAATTTTTAGTACTATCCTGAGTTTTTAAATGCATTTTTACTGCTTGAAAATTGTTGATTTGCTCCATTTTTCTTTACTTTCAAATTGTTATTTTTTTGAATTTTCAGTATATATTATAATGTTATACACACCTAAATAAAAGTAACATTTTTATCACCACAAAATGAAACTCTTTTAAATCCAAAGCATTATCCAAAACCTATATTATATTGAATTAAATCTTTTTCTTATATTTAAGAGTTTTTTATTTGCTTAAAAAAGCCATTTTGTTGGGTGACATTTTTTATTAAATGATGTATTATAATGTCCTTACTAACTAAAATTTTTTTAGTCTATAGTAAAAATATTAACTTTATATTTTGGAATACAAATGAAAAAAGTAACATTACCAGCTAATTTTAACGAATATAATTTTGCTCAATTAGCAAAAAAAGAAAAAAATGCTGCATTAAAAGTCCGTTATTTAGCACTATCATATATTCAAGCTAATAAGACAGTTTTAGAAGCTGCTGCACTTGTTTATAAAAGTAGCCGTATGGTACATCGCTGGATTAATTTATTAAATGACTTTGGTATTGCTGGACTAGAAGATAAGCCAGGTCGTGGTCGTAAGGTAGAATTACCAGAGAATAAAGAAGATGAATTTAGGTCAATAATTTTAGAGTTTCAACGCAAACAAATTAAAAGTAAATTAACAGGGCGTGATGTTCAAAAGCTTCTTAAAAATCATTATTCTATAAATTGTACTTTGCCAACTGCATATAATACTTTAGCTCGATTAAACTTAAGCACTACTCAAGGTAATCAGCAAAAGAAAACATCTAAAAAACCCATTAAATTATTTAATAAATAATTTAATAACTACCACGAATTATCTTAAAAAACTGCTAAAATTTTAGCAGTTTTTTAGATAGTTTAAAATTACTTCTTGCGAACGCAAAGAAAACTTTTCTAATTCATCATTAGTTAAAATAATTTGATCCTCTTCTATGCGATTAACTAATGTAACTGCAACCATTGTTGCTGGTATTTCTGCTCTACTACAAAAACTAGCTAAAGCAGTGGATTCCATTTCAAAATTTAAAATATTCAATTCTTTAATTTTTTCAAAATATTTTTTACGATTCATTTCATCATAATTTGGGCTAATTGCTCCATCAAAGCGACATTGGCTTAAATAAAAATCATCGGCAGCAATTGAATTTCCTTCGAGGATTTTAAAACCTAAATCATGTGGCTGAGCTTTAATAATCCTTGCATTTAATTGTAAATTCATATTGGTTGGGTAAATTATATCTCTACCTAAAGGTGACATTTTATAGCCAGCTACTAAATTTGGCATAAATGCTTGTTTAGTGATAACTACTGTTCCTGGAACTATGTTAATACCCCCTGAAGTCCCTATTCTTATATATTCACAATTATAATTACCAGCAAAATACATTAATATACTCAAATCGTGCAACATAGATAAAATTGAAGGATTTCCCATACCATGAGAAATAGATAAGATATCTCCTACACGATAACACTTATATTTACTTGTAGGAAGTAAATTTACTGGAACAAAATATTTTACATCAATTTTTAAAAATGATTTTGCTAACCTAATAGCAAATTCAAGACTTCTATCACTACTACCTTGCATACAAACATATTTAATACCCCTAAATTCATTTAAAATTTG
>CALMTA010000085.1 GCA_937872505.1 uncultured Neisseriaceae bacterium
ACGCGTAGAAGTGAAACTGTGTTAGTGGTTTCTGCACCAGTTATTATAGTTGAAGGTATTTTTGCGCTTTTTGATGATGAAATGTGTAAAAGGATGGCATTAAGAATTTTTGTAGATACAGCATCAGATATAAGATTGATAAGAAGATTAAAAAGAGATATTTTTGAACGTGCTAGAACTATAGATAGTGTTTTAGAGCAGTATAGTCATTTTGTTCGGCCTATGTATAAAAAATTTGTAGAACCTACAAAAAGACGGGCGCATATAATAATACCGCATGGATCCAATAAAGCAGCTCTAGAGATGATAATCTCAAGAATTTTATCGGTATTAAATGGACAAAGAATAATAGTAGAGAATGAATTAATATTTGATGAGCCTGATGAGTCACAAGAATAAATATAAAGGAAATAAATAGATGAAAAAAACAAGTTTATTGATAATAAGTTTAATGGCTGTAAATATGGTATATGCAGAAGTGAGTAGCGATAAAAAAAGTGTAAAACCAGAATTAATTGGTGGTTTTTCTGCACCTATTTTTTTTACTCATTATGACCAAAATTTAATTGATAGTATTTGTGCTAATAGAAATAACCCTAAACAGGTAGATGTAACTTACCCATCACATTTAAAAACGTTAGCATTTAAAATTATTAAAGGAATAAATAAAAAGTGCAATATAGCTATTAAAATATCTGAATTAAACTTATATGACACAGATAAGGTTAAATATAGGCATGATGCAGTAGTTGTTAGTATGATATTTAATAATAAATAGACACCTTTTATAAATTACAAAAGGTGTCTAAAACGATATTAGTTATATCGTTTTTTTAGAAGTTGTATTTTAAACCAACTAAAACTGCATTAGTAAATCCTAAAGCATTTACATTACCATAGTAACCATAGTCAGTAAGGTTTATAGAAAATTGTTTAGTAAAATTAAATTGTACCCCAGCACCCCACATACCAGCCCAAGCTGTGTTTTGAGCATTAACAAAGCTATAGCTATTACCTGCAGTCCAACTAGGAAGAGTAGCAACACCAGGAGTTCCCATAGCACCACCTAATTGTAGGAATAAATCAAAATAATCACCTAAAGGTAGAGTTCCTTTAACTGATAAATCGGTCCATAGAACGTTTTCATTAATAGCACCACCAGATTGAGACATATTAAGAAAACCAACTTCAAGAGCTAGGAATTCATTGAAGTTGTATCCACCGTCTAGACGAAGTGCTAAGTCAGGAGCAGACATATCATTCCAGCCAGTACCTGCACCTATACCAACATACATATTGCTGTTACCTAAACTTATGCCGCAGTCGGCAAAAGCTGCATAGCCAGATACAGCTAATAATAAAGCTAAAGTTTTTTTCATATTAACCTCTTTCAAAGAAAAATTAACTGTAGCATTTTCTATGCTACGCGGAAACCATTTTAACATTAGTTTAAAAAAAATGGTACAATTTTTTTATGTTTTATAAAAAAATATTTAGTCTTAGAAATAAACTATAGTAAATCAATATGTTGCTGAAATAAAAAAAATATCTAATAAGACAATTTATATAAGAAATAACCGAAATTAATATATTTAAAATGAAAAATCTAATATTTCATACTCTCTTATACCGCTAGGAGCCTTTACTTCAACAATACTGCCAATTTCTTTACCGATTAAACTTTTAGCAACGGGGGAATTTACGGATATTTTTGAAAGTTTTATATCAGCTTCATCATCACCAACAATTTGGTAACATACTTCTTCTTCAGATTCTAAATCTAGCAAAATTACTTTAGCTCCAAATATTACTTTGCCATTATTTTCAATAGTTGTAGGATCAATTATTTCTGCTCTAGATAATTTTTGTTCAATTTCACTTATACGCATTTCAATAAATGCTTGAGCTTCTCGAGCTGCATCATATTCTGCGTTCTCAGATATATCACCGTGGCTTCTAGCTTCCGCGATGGCTTTTATAATTTTAGGTCTTTCAATTGATTTTAGGCGATTTAATTCAATTTCAAGTTGTTTAGCACCATTTACAGTCATTGGATATCTTTGCATGATTAGACTACCATTTAATTAAGTTTTATAAAATTTAAAAATAAAAAAACCGAAAGTGAAAACTTTCGGCTTTAGGTTCACTAATAATTTAGCTACCAAATTTTGCAGCTTCCATACTAGATTGTTTTTTGTGCTTATGGTGTTTCTTCATTGATGAAGAGCAGTGCCCTTTATGTTTTACAACAACCATTTTTGAGTCATCAGAAGAACAACAACCAGCAATTAATGCTGAAGTAGCAAATAAAGCTAAAACTAATTTTTTCATGTTAATTCCCATAAAAAAGATTATTAACTAACAAATTAAATTATTGTGCCATTGAAGAAGAAGCGGCATGTTTGCTAGCAGCTTTACGATGCTTAGCGTGATGCTTTTTCTTATTGTGCTTTACAGCAGAAGCAGCTGGTTTCATTGCCGCAGGAGCAGAAGAAACTTCGTCAGCGTATGCAGAAATGGCAAATGCACCAGCAAGAAAAAGAGCTAGAAAATTTTTCATATTTATTCCTTAAAAAGAAAACAATTTAATATAAATTAACAAACAAGCATTGACCCATTTTGTTCGTATAGAATGAATAATAGCCGTTTTGCCGTGATTGTAGCATATACAATAATATTTTGCAATATATATTATAAAAAATTATGTTAAATATGGTAAACTGGCTACTGCGGATTAAAAAGATGATTTTTAAATTTAGTTAAAAGTTATTCTTTTTGTTAAATTTAATATTATTTATTTTCAATGGTTTAAGGAGTTAATTTAAATGAATTCATGTTGTGAGTGTGGATGCAGTTGTTGTGGTGGTTATTTTTACCCTCAAGTTCTTGTAGGTCAAGAGGCTCCAGATTTTACTGCTGCAGCGGTATTAGGAAATGGAGAAATAAATGATGAATATAATTTTAAAAAAGCTATTCACGGAAAATATGCAGTAGTTTTTTTCTACCCTCTAGACTTTACTTTTGTTTGTCCATCAGAATTAATAGCATTTGATCATCGTTTGTCAGAGTTTAAAAATCGTCATGTTGAAGTTATTGGAGTATCTATAGATTCGCATTTTACACATAGTGCTTGGAGAAACACGCCTATTGAAAAAGGTGGAATTGGTCAAGTAGGTTACACATTAGTAGCGGATATAAAACATGAAATTTGTCAAAGTTTTGGGGTTGAAGCTAAGGGCGGAGTTGCTTATAGAGGTTCATTCTTAATTGATAAAAAAGGAATCGTTAGACATATGGTAGTTAATGATTTACCGCTTGGGCGAAATGTAGATGAAATGTTAAGAATGGTTGATGCATTACAATTTACTGAAGAGCATGGAGAAGTTTGTCCTGCTGGCTGGAATAAAGGCAAAGCTGGTATGAAAGCTGATTCAAAAGGTGTTGCTGATTATCTTGCTCAGCATTCTAATGAACTTTAATAGTGTATTATTTAAACCTTCTACTACTATGTAGAAGGTTTATCAATAATTTTAAAATCAAAATATAAATTAGCTAAATTTATGTTTAAAATTTTAACTAATATTTTACTACTTTTAGGTTTAGTGGCGATTAAACCTTGTGTATCAATTTCTAAAGGAATATTTTCTAATTGAATTCTGGATTTGTAAATAAAGGTTGCTTCAATAGAATTTATTTTTTCTTGTAATAAATAGCACAAAGCCCAATATCTTTCCATTTTGTTTTGAAATTCAATATATTTTGTGTATTTAGAATCAAAATTGTCTACCACTTCTAATAAAGTTTCATTTGTTGCTTTATAAAAATTTTTATTATTAGTTATTAAACTAATAATTTGTTTTTGGTTAATATAATCAGAAGCACGTCTTAAGGGAGATGTAGCCCATGTATAATAATCTACATTAAGTCCGGTATGTGAATTAGGAGTTAATGTCATTTTAACAGGATAATTTGGTTGTTTTACCCGATAAATTGCTGGAATAAAAGCATTTGTCAACATGCGCCCCCACGTGCAATTAGCCAGAATCATTAATTCACTTACTAATTTATCAATAGGATTGCCTCTTAATCTCGGCTTTATAATAACTCTACCATCTATAAATGAAAAGTTATAATCTAAAATTAAATTGTTAACTGAGGGTTTACCACGTTTTTTTTCAAGATAGTCTGCAAATTTATATAATATTTTTAGTTCTTTTTCAAATTGGTAATTAGAATCTTTTTCTAAATTATCGGTATTAAATAATAATTCTAACTCTTCAATACGTAAGTTAGCCGTAATTTTAACAATTTCTATTGTTGAATTATAACTAATAATATTAAATTCTTTATCTAGGGTAAAATAAATACTAACTACTGGAGAATTTATAGTAGCCCATAAACTATATCTATTGATAATCTCCTGAGGTAGCATAGTAATTTTATCCCCAGGATAATAAATAGTTGAAATATTTTCAGCAACCACAGAAGCTAGGCTTTCTTCTAAAGCAGGAGCTGCTATATGAATGCCAATAATATAACCTGAATCTATTATTTGAACTGAAAAAGCATCGTCAATTTCAGTGGTTGTAGAATCATCTATTGAAAAGACATTTATTGTAGAATTAATTAATATTGAATCTAAAATAGAATTAGGAGATTTAATCGTTTGTGGTATAGCTAATCCTTTGGGAAAGTTTTCTAGCATAAATGAATCAATAAAAAATTTTTCTAAATCTTTAATTAGACCTACTTTATAACAAAGTTCGATTTGTGATAAACCTAATTCTTTAGCTGTATGTGATAATACCTTATATTCAGTAGAATGTTTGTCTGGTTTACTTAATAATTTAACTATATTAGTTGTAAATGCTGGTTTATTATTGTTAATTAAATCTTGATAAAAGTTATCAAATTTTTGTTGTTCAATCTGTTGATTATTTATAATTTCTACTCGTTTACTCTCTTCTTCTAAAGAGCATTTGCTAAAATAGCCATTTTGAAAATTATTAAAATGAACCCAATGATGAGCTAATTTATATAATAATGCTGTTTTTTCAATTTCGCTATATTTTTCTCCAAAATATAAGTTAGATAATTCATCAAGAGAGTATTTTTTTTCATCAATTAATTCAGAAAGTAGTTTAATATCTATTATTTTAATTAAATCAGATACTTGAATGTAGAATTTATTAATATCATTGGTGCTTATTGGGTAGATTTTATGCTCTAATTTAACTTTTCTTTTTTCATAATTGGGAAAAGTTTTTACAATATAATGATTTTTATGATTTTCTAAAATTTCTGCAATTTTATATTCTTGCCCATCACTAATAATAATATAATTCATTTTTTAAAAACTTATATAAAATACTATTGTTGAAAATAAGATTATAGAAATAAGAAATATAAAAAATCTATTTTGTCGACGATAGCTGTTTAATAATTTAAGATAATTTGTATTTTGTTCTTTATATTCTGTAGCGTTAATTAAACTATTGGCAAATGTTTTTGGTAAAGTAGGTAATATATAAGACCAATAAGGTAATTCATTTTTAATATTATGTAATAAGCCACGCCAGCCCATCTGTTGTTTCATCCATTTTTCTAAAATTGGTTTTGCAGTTACCCATAAATCAAGGTCAGGATTCAACATCCTACCTATGCTTTCAATATTAACTATAGTTTTTTGTAATAATATTAATTGAGGTTGAACTACTATATTAAAACGTCTAGATACTTGAAATAATTTTACTAAAACTTGACCAAATGATATTTGAGATAATGGTTTATTAAAAATTGGCTCGCAAACTGTTCTAATAGCACTTTCTAATTCTTCGATAGATGTATTTTTAGGGGCCCAGCCAGACTCAATATGAGTAATAGCTACTTTTTTATAATCACGATTAAAAAAAGCTAAAATATTAATAGCTAAATAACGTTTATCTTCCTCAGATAAACAACCCATAATACCAAAATCAAGTGCGATATATCTGCCATCATCACTACAAAGAATATTGCCTGGGTGCATATCTGCATGAAAAAAACCATAATGAAAAACTTGTGTATAAAAAATTGCTACGCCATTATGAGACAAAAGTTTTAGGTCTATATCTTTTTGTTTTAAAGTATTTAAATCTGAAATAGGGGTGCCCTTCATCCATTCTAAAACCATAACGTCTTTGGTGCAAAAATCATAAAATATTTTAGGAATAATTAAGGTATTATCATCTTTGTGAAGTCTATATAATTCAGTTGCATTAGCAGCTTCTTGTAAAAAATCAAGTTCAGCATGGATTGTTTTTTCAAACTCATTTACTATTTCTTTAGGTTTTAAACGTTTACCATCTTTATAAACTTTTTCAATAAACCATCCAACTAATTTTAATAATTTAATATCTTTTTTTATTATATTTTCAATATCTGGTCTAAGAACTTTTACGGCAACTTCTTGCTTATTATGTTTTAAAATAGCATGATGAACTTGGGCAATAGAAGCTGAAGCAATAGCTTCATTAGTAAATGATTTAAAAATATGGTTAATTTTATATTTTAATGATTTTTCAATAATATTTTTTGCTATTTGCCCAGGGAACGGTTTTACTTGGTTTTGTAATTTGGATAATTCTTCGATATATTCTTTAGGTAATAGATCTATTCTAGTGGATAACAATTGACCAAATTTAATAAATACAGGACCTAATTCCTCAAAGGCAAGTTTAGTTTTAATAGGAAGACTTTTATCTTTATGAATTGTGGGAATAAATATGAAACATGTTTCTACAAATATAGCAAAAAAATTAGTTTTATTATATTTTTTTAGGATTTGATATAAACCATAGCGGTGCAAAATATATATAATATGTAAAAGGCGAAATAAGCTCATATATTACCTTAATAATAAATCAATACGTTGCTGTAATATATCAACTTGCCCTTTTAACTCATCAACTCCATTATAAAACTCATTGATTTCATGATGAGTTACTAAATCTTCAGTTTGATAAAGTAAATATTCTGTAAGAGAATTAGTAGTGTTAGCAGCAGCTAATTTTAGTAAATTTACAATTATTTTTATAGTTTTAATAAATTTATTTATTAATATGTTTATAGCTAAAGATTTAGTGTTATAGGCTCCATTAAGGTGTAGATTAGAAAAAATTTCTAATAATTCACGAGCAATTTTTTTATCGCCCTGAATTTTTATTTGTTGAAAAAATCCCAGTTTATCTTGTTCAATTAAATATTTAGCTGATTCAAGGGGCACAAAAATTTCAATATCTAATGCTTGATTATAATGTACAGGTAAAATCAAACCATCAATATCAATTATTCCTTTCAAAGGTAAACCAGCTATATTTAAAAAAAATGATTTATGAGCAAGAAGTTTAAGCCTATTTAAACTCCCTTCATTATATTTAAGTATTTTATTTAGCGCAAATATAAAAGATTTATTAATCATTTTAGCAATAACCTTAATTTTTTAAACAACTTAGCAATCTTTGTAAGATTTTATCATATTTTATAGTTGTTAATTAAGCAAGTTTATTTATAAAAATCTACAAATTTATAATTTAATATTTAAAAATAAAAAATTAAAGTCGTTAATTTAAGTACATAATTATCATTAAGTATTATTAAAGACTATATTCATATGGTAAAATGTGCAAGATGAATATAAAAAGCTATTTAAGGAATTATTAATGAATGAATTTGATATAATAAAATTATTAGCAATTATTTTTGCTGTAATTGTTACCGGCTGGTTTTTTTATAACTATTATGAAGAAAAATTAACTTTAGGTGCACAGTTAAAGATTGGTTTTATAGGATTTATTGCAAATTTACTAGATACTATAGGTATTGGCAGTTTTGCGGTTATTATTGCATTACGTAGAATATTAAACGTTATGACAGACGATGTTAAATTAATTGGAACTATGAATATTCAAGCAGTTATTACAGCTCTAGCGCAAACTCTAATTTTTTTACATTTTATATCATTAGATATAATTACACTTTTAATTGCAATTTCTATGATTACATTAGGAGGGTTTTTATCGGGGTTAGTTGCTGTTAGAATTGATAAAAAAATTGTACAAGATGTAATGTTAATTGCTTTTATATTAACTGGTATTTTATTATTTTTGACTCAATTAAATATTTTAGAAATTGCAAGTACCAGTACAGCAATTAAAGGGGTAAAGTTAATTATCTTTGCTATTTTTATGCTAATTGCAGGTACATTACCAGCTTTTGGGGTCGGATATTACTCTCTAGTAAAAACTAGCATTTTTCTTTTTGGTGTAAGTCCTATTATTGCTTTTCCTATAATGGCGAGTGCAAGTTCTTATCAAATGCCAGTTACGGCAATAACTTTCATTAATAAAAAAAAGTTTTATGCAAAAAGTGCAATATTATTAGCAGTATTTGGTGTTTTAGGGGTTTTTATTGCTGCACCATTAATTAGTAAAGTAAATCCCTATGTATTAAAATGGATTTTATTAGGAGTAGTTGTGTATAATGTTGTTACGATTGCCAAAAATAGAATAAAATAATGTTTTTATTAATAGAATGGTTAAAATTACCACCTCATTTAAAAACAGTTGAGGTGGTAAAAAATGTTATAAAAATTTCCCGACCAGTAGCCCAACTAAAAAAGTTATTCCAAGGGATCGATAGGGATGGTTTTTAACTTCATCTCCTACCTGTTCCTTTAAATTAGCCCCTCTTTCAAAAACTTTATTTTTAACATTATCTATACTATCAGCAATTTCTGCCACATTATTTTTCTTTTCAAAATTACTCATTTACTTTCTCCTTTTTAAAAAACTAAATTATAAAAAATTGCCAAACTGGAATTAAATGCTGAATGAACCAAATCTGACTACCTCTTTCTATTGAAGCCAAGAGTATCAATCATAACTAATATGCTTGCCACGGTAAAGCGTGTATGGGGTGGTTATCTCCAAAAACCTAAGAATCCTCCAAACGCTAAAACTACATACTTTACTTAATCATTTACTTATTTCTAAAAGTTTAAGTATCATTTTTCTATCCATTCGGCTGTTTTCTCATCTTTAATAAACTTTTCTTTAACAGCTTTCCAAGCTACCATATGTGCGGTTTCTTCTGCTGAAGCAGTGCTATGGTGATGCTTAGAGGGATTCTTATATTCTTCAAGTGCTTTATTAAAAGCCTCTCTATAAATATCTTGGGCATGTTTTGGTAGATGATTTTGTACACTTTGAGGTAAATCTTTATTATTTTTATAAGGATAAGGATTATTTTTTTCCTTATTTAAATCATCGTTAGTTTTTAGTTCAACTGGTTTCTTTCGGTCTTCTTCTTTACCAGCTGTCCACGAAGGAGCATCACTAGCAGGAAAAGATTCTTTTAATGCTTCGTCTATATTTTGTTCTTCTTTAGACCGGTTTTTCATAATAGCTCTCCAATTTTATTAAATAAAACTAAAATAATAATTATTTTAAGTTGCGTATTTATAACTGAATAATTTAAAAATTTTTTTTAAGAGTTTTATTAATTATTTTAAATGGATTCCTGTATTTATTATTTTCTTCTTTTACTCTCCTTTTTTTACTATACTTTTGCTTTTCATATTCTAAATATGAAAATTGATTCTCTGCAAGCATTAGGTCTGCAATATAGGTATAAGTTTTACCCATTTATTTCCTCCTTAAAATATAGAAACATATGACACTTAAGAATTTACAATAATCCCTCCGTTAACATGAATAACTTGGCCAGTTACATAACTAGAATCAATATTGCTTGCTAAATATACGTATGCAGGGGCAACTTCATAAGGTTGCCCCGGACGCTCTAGTAATGTATCTTTGCCAAATTTTTCAAGTTTTTCAGAAGAAAAACTAGAAGGAATCAATGGAGTCCATATTGGTCCTGGAGCTACTCCATTAACTCGAATACCAACTTTAGCTAAATGTATAGCTAATGATCTAGTAAAAACAAGATTTGCTCCCTTAGTAGCACTATAATCTAATAGTTCTGGATTACCTTTATAAGCTACTACTGAAATGGTATTAATTATACAAGAACCACTTTTCATATATTTTAAAGCATATCTAGTAAGATAGAACATAGAGAATACATTAACTTCAAATATATGCTTTAAACTTTTATCAGTTATATCATTAATTGAATTAGTCTGATACTGTTCTCCTGCATGATTAACTAAAATATCTATACTGCCAAACCTATTAATAGTTTTTTCAACAATTTCATTGCAATGACCACTTTCGCTAATATCACCTTTAACGAGTAAGCATTTACCTCCTAAATTTTCTATAATGCGTTTTGTCTCAAGAGCATCTTCATCTTCGCATAAATACGCTAATACAATATTCGCATTTTCTTTAGCAAAAGAAATTGCTACAGCTTTTCCAATCCCACTGTCTCCACCGGTTATAATAGCTATTTTATTTTTTAGCTTTGCACTACCCTTATAGTTTTGATCTTCCGATTGAGGAATAGGATTCATTATTTTTTCTTCCCCCGGTAAAGATTGTTGTTGGTGAGAATCAATTTTTATATTTTGTTTCACTTAATAATTTACCTTTTTCAATTTTGCAATGGGATTATTTTTAATTTACATATTTATAATTCTAATTTCACTAATTCAATATATCGGTACTCTACCAAGATGTATTTAATAGCGTCTACAGGAAATTTTAGCGATTTTTTTAAGGAAAAAAATTATAGTAAAAATTTAAGGGTAAATAATTTTTACAGCCTAATAATCAAACTCTAATTTATCACCCAAGATGTAAATCCCCGTATTTTTAGCACACCTTGGTGTACAAAAAGTTTCATAGCTTTAAAATGAGGGCCTTATTCTACCATTATACTTATGGTCTAAATCTCCAGAAAAATTAGCGTAAATTTTAGGAAAATAAAAAATAAAGGTCAATTTTTTCAAATAAAAAATTTAATGTCAATATAAAAAAATTAATTGTACCATTTAAACTTTAATTATAGTTATAATGCCTACTTTAACGCAATATTATAAATATTCAAGGAGAAAAGGGCATGGAAGATAAAAAATATTTTTTACATTATAAAAATTCTTTTGAAGTAATATTTTCTAATGAAGATAGTTGTGCTTATATAAAAGATCATGAGTTCAAATATCAAATGGTGACTAAAGGAATGGCTACTTTGTATGGTATGCCACATCCTAATGATATGATAGGAAAAAGTATTGATGATATAATTAAATTAACTGACATTGAAAATAAAAATGTAGTTACGCAATTTATGAAGCAGAATATGACCATTCAACAACAGAAGAAAAGTAAAACTTATTTAGAAGTTATAATTTGTGGTGGAAAAAGTAATATTTATCTTCAACATAAATCTCCTATAATTAATCCTGAGACTAATAATTTTATAGGAATAAGAGGACATATAACAAATTTATTATGGCCACATGCAATTAAAACCTTGCTAAAAATGCATGGTGCTAAAGGTTTATTAATTAATCATAAAAATAATAAAAATTCTCTGAAGGATTATCCATTAACTAATATTCAACACATGGTTTTATTTTTATGCCTTAATAATTATTCTTATTCAGAGATAGCTTTATTATTAAACGAATTTGGTTATACAATAACGCCGGTGCGAGTGAATGATTATTTAGAACAATTAAAATTAATTTTTCATGTTCGTAATAAATCTCAATTAATTGAAAAAGCCATTGGATTAAATTTTCACCTATTTTTGCCGGAAGGTTTATTTAACAAAATATCTTCTATAGAAATTAGTGAAGAAAAAGCTACAATTATTTCAGGATCAATTAATAATGAAAAACTATAATACCTATTTATTAAACGATTGGGGCTTTA
The DNA here is from genome assembly GCA_937872505.1 of uncultured Neisseriaceae bacterium. Classification (GTDB taxonomy): domain Bacteria; phylum Pseudomonadota; class Gammaproteobacteria; order Burkholderiales; family UBA11063; genus Aquella. The sequence goes on from CALMTA010000085.1 coordinate 11,883, forward strand.
TTAAAGTCCCAATTTACATTCTAAAACATCATAATTTTAAGCCTACCTGATTATATTTAATAATTTTTGATTTAAAGTAGTAATTCTTTTAGCAGCTGATACTCTCTTTATTGCCATATATAAGGCCTTTTTTTCTCCAATTAAAATAATCATTTTTTTGCCACGCGTTACTCCGGTGTATAATAAATTTCTTTCTAGTAAAGTATAATGTTGCATAGTTATAGGAATCACTACAACAGGATATTCTGAACCTTGGCTTTTGTGAATTGAGATAGCATAAGCAAGGTTTATTTCATCTAATTCTGTTCTATCATATTCAATTATTCTTTCATCAAACTTAATATGAATTTCATCTTCTTCTAGATTAATACTTTTAATAAAGCCAATATCTCCATTAAAAACTTCTTTATCATAGTTATTAATAGTTTGAATTACTTTATCACCTACTCGATAATTAATTCCCATTGAAGTTATAACAATATCTTTATTTGAATTTAAACGTTCTTGTAACACAAGGTTTAAATTTTTAACACCTAGGATGCCTCTATTCATTGGTACTAGTACTTGAATATCATTCATTGAATTAACATTATATAATTTGGGTAATTTATCAGCAATAATTGATAACATACGTTCTATAATTTCTTCTGGTTCTTTTAAATCTATAAAGAAAAAGTCATCATTAGGTTTATTTTGATAATAAGGCATATCTCCTTTATTTATTTTATGAGCGTTTGTAATAATTTTTGATGTTTGTGCTTGCCTAAATATTTCAGTTAACCTAGTTGTAGGAATAATTTCTGAATTAATCATATCAGCTAATACAGAGCCAGGGCCAACTGAAGGTAATTGATCAATATCACCAACAAATAAGACTCCTGCTTCAGTTGGGATTGCTTTTAATAAAGTATTCATTAAAGAAACATCAACCATAGAAGTTTCATCTACTATTAAGAAATCTGTATTTAATTGGTAATCTTGATTATATTTTGCTCCTACCCCAGGTTTATATTCTAATAATCTATGAATAGTTTTTGTGTCAAATCCCGAACTTTCAGATAGTTTTTTAGCAGCTCTTCCAGTTGGAGCGCATAAAGTAATATATTTATTCAACTGTTTTAAAATTTTAATAATATTTTTTACTATGGTAGTTTTTCCAACTCCAGGCCCTCCAGTTATAATGGATACTTTATTTTTTATAGTCATTAAAATTGCTTGTTTTTGACTATCAGAAAAAATTATTTTAGAAGAATTTTCAGCAGTAGCGATTATTTCTTCATCAGATAATAGATTATTTATCGGAGTTTTTATTAATCGAGAAATATTACTAGCAATGCCTTGTTCTGCATAATATAATGATGCTAAAGATAAAAATTCTATATTATTAATAATTTCTTTTATCACATTACCGTTATTAATTTCATTAATAATGGCTTGTTGAATTATAGCTGAATCTATTTCTAATATTTTATTACAGTGAGTCAGTAAATCATTAGGTAAAATTGCACAATGCCCTTGCCCAGAATATTCATTAAGAACATGTCTAATTCCAGCTTCAGCTCTAATAATAGAATTTTTATCAATTCCTAAACTTTGTGCTAACTGATCAGCAATTTTAAAACCTATCCCCCATATATCAAGCGCTAAACAATATGGATTAGATTGCATCTTGCTAATAGTATCTTCTTTATAAGTTTTATAAATACGAACTGCTCTTGAGGTACCAATTCCATGTCCGTGTAGAAATACCATGACTTTACGAATTTCTTTTTGTTCTTGCCAAGCTGATATTATTTGTTCTGTTCTTTTTCTCCCTATACCAGGTAAGCCATTGACTTTTTCTGGTTCATTATCTAAAACTTCAAATACTTGTTCTTTAAATTCAGTCACTAATATGTTTGCAAAATGTTTACCAACTCCTTTTATTAAACCTGAAGAAAGATATTTTTTAATTCCTTCAATGCTAGTTGGGATAGTCATTTTTATTACATTTGCTTTTAATTGATGTCCATGATTTTTATCATACACCCAAAATCCTTCAGCAAAAACTTCTTCACCTGCTATAACTTGAGTTGCATTACCAATAACTGTTACTAAATCGCGCTTATTTTTAACTGCAACTTTTAAAACACAAAAACCGTTTTCTGAATTATGATAGGTTACGCGTTCAATGTTACCTTTTATTATTGATTTTGGCTGATTTTCATTCATAATATAGTTCGTCATTAAAATTTATAACCCTTATGGAGGGCAGTAATACCCATGGCTAAATTAAAAAAAGTTGTTTTAGAAAATCCAGCCTCTAGCATCATATTTTTCAATGTTTCTTGGTCTGGATGCGTTTTAATTGATTCTGCTAAATATTTATAGCTATTTGAATCTTTGGCTATTAATTTGCCCATAAGAGGTAAGAGTTTAAAGGAATATAAATCATATAACTTTTCTAATGGTTTATATATTTTAGAAAACTCTAAAATTAACAATACGCCACCTGGTTTTAAAACTCTATACATTTCTTTTAATGCCAAATCTTTATGGGTCATATTGCGCAAGCCAAAAGAAACACATATTGCATCAAAATAATTGTTATTAAATGGTAATTGTTCAGCATCACAAAGGCAGCTAGGGGTGATTACCCCTTTATTTATTAAGCGTTCACGACCAATTTTTAACATTGATATGTTAATATCAGTATGCCAGACTTCACCACTTTCACCAACAATTTTTTTAAATCCTAAAGTCATGTCACCGGTTCCCGCAGCAATGTCAAGTACTTTTGCACCAAGTTTAATTTCAGAATTAAATAATGTAAATTTTTTCCATAATCTATGCAATCCAAGGGACATTACATCATTCATGAGGTCATAATTTTTAGCAACTGAATGAAAAACATTTGCCACTAAATTTTGTTTTTCATTTTCATGAACATTTTTAAAACCAAAACTTGTAGTTTTATTCTCCATATTTATTCCTTGCGAGATAATAACATTGAGTCTCCATAGCTAAAAAATCGATATTGTTCTTTAATTGCATATTTGTATGCATCTTTTATAACATCTATTCCTGCAAAGGCAGATACCAACATTAACAATGTAGATTTAGGCAGATGAAAATTGGTAATAAGTTTATCTACTAAAAGGAATTTAAAACCAGGCGTTATAAAAATATCAGTTTCTCCGAATTCTTCTTTTAAAGAAGATTTTTTAGCAATAGTTTCTAAAGTTCTTAAAGTTGTAGTACCGCCAGCAATTATTTTACCATTATTTTTTTTTGTTTCTTTAATTAAATCAATAGTTTTTTGCGGAACATTATATATTTCGCTGTGCATTTTATGGTTTAGTATATTTGCGCTTGTAACTGGTTTAAATGTCCCTGAACCTACATGTAGAGTTAAATAAGCAATTTTGATGCCTTTGAGTTTAATTTTTTCAATTAATTCAGGGGTAAAATGTAGACTAGCTGTGGGGGCGGCAACTGAGCCTAGATGATGAGCAAAAATAGTTTGATAGCGCATTATGTCTATATTATTGTCGCTTCTATTAATATAAGGTGGTAATGGAATATGGCCGTATTGTTCTAAATATTTATATAAATCAATATCATCATTTGTTTGTAATTTGAACAAACCATCTAATTTTTCTGTGACAAAAGCTATTAAATTATTAGGAAATATAATTTTTAGGCCAATAGGTATTGTTTTATTTGATTTTATATGAGCAGTAAATGAATGATTTGATAAGATTCTTTCTATTAAAATTTCAATTTTGCCACCAGTTATTTTATTACCAAAAAGACGTGCTTTAATAACTTTAGTGTTATTAAGAACTAGTAAATCATCTTTATCTAAAAAATTAATTATATTTTCAAATAAAAAATTATGATATTTATGATCGTTGACTATTAGTAGTCTGCTTTTCTCCCTATTTTGAGTAGGCTCTTTAGCAATTAATTCTTTAGGCAAGATATAATCAAAATCTGATAAGTTCATGAAAAATTTCCTAATTACAAATACTTTTTTGACACTCCTTTAAATTAAAGATTATAAATGTCGACGATAGTTTTTAAAAACCCATTTAACAGCTAAGAATACGGAAAAAGTGGAAAAAATCAATAATATAAATAAAGTTTGAAAAAATTGAATTAAATTAAATTGGTTTAATAAAAATGCATAACCAAATAAGTAATTTAGGTTCATAAACATTGAATTAAAATAAGCAATAAACCAATTTACAAAAATAAAGGCAATAATTGAACCAAACACAATTTGGACCCCAGCATAATAAGCTAAAGGACGCATAATAAAAAGGTCTGAAGCACCGATTAAACGGGAAACAGTAATTTCATCTTGGTGAATTAGCATTTGTAAACGGATTAAATTGTATATGACTAATAAAAGTATTATAGTGAATAATATTTGCAGAAATATAGCAGTTTTTTTAATAAAACTTATCAAATCGTTGACTTTATTTGCATAGTTTATATCCATTTGTATGCTATCTACATTTGATAATCTAGAAATTTTATTATAAAGTTGATTTAACTGAATAGTATCTACCGAGTTAGTATTTACAATTAATACATCAGGCAAAGGATTATTTTGTGAACTTATAGTATTAGAGGTAATTTCTTTTAATTTTTGATCATTTTGTAGTTCCTTTAAACCCTCTTCTTTACCAATAAATTGGAATCCTTTAATTAATTTTGGATTAAATTTATTGATTGCATTTTCAATTATTGATACATCAGCGGCGGTAGCATTATCTTTCAAATAAATCATGATTTGAGGATAATTTAGATTGTTTTGCTGCCAATGATCACTACTTTTAGAAGTAATTAGTACTGCGCTTAAAACAGATATAATTAAAGATATAATAAGAATATTTAAAAAATGTTCAAATGGATTTTTAGCAATTTTAGTAATTGCTAAGATTAAGCTTCTAAAATGCAAGCTCAATAATTTCATAAACCCTCCAAAACTACTATTAATATAAGATTATCTAAATTGACCTTGATTTAAATGAATAATTCTTTTTCCATAATCACTAAGAATTGATTCATCATGGGCTG